>CAZXZF010000169.1:0-6103 GCA_964645095.1 uncultured Desulfocurvus sp.
GGGTCTTGGCCTCGGCCAGGATGGCGGCCTTCTCCTGCTCCAGGTTGCGGATGCCGGTCTCGACGTCCCTGAGCTTCTTCTCGGCCTCGGCCTGACGAACCTCGAGATCCTCGAGGTCCTTCTGGATCTGGGCGCGGCGCCCGCCGAAGAAGGAGGCGATCTTGTCGCCCGCAAACTTGTACATGAGGAAGATGAAGATGATAAAGTTGACGATGCGGAACGCGTAGTTCTTCCAGGTCTCCGCATCGATGCCGTGGCCCGTTCCGCCGCCGCTGGCGTATGCCACCGCGGCAAAGGCCAGAACGCCGATCAGGCTCAAAACTGTGTGTCTCGCGACTTTCAAAATGTTCCCCCTCCTTCTTCCTGTCGGCTTAAGCCTGGCCCAAAATCTTGGCCGTGGCCTTCTGCGCGAATTTCTCCACTTCGGAAGCAAGAGCCTGCTTGGCTTTTGCCACCTGGGCGGCGATTTCATCGTGGGCGGCCTTCAGGGAGGTCGCGACTTCCTTGCCTGCGGCGGCCATGATCTGCTGCTCCTCGCCAGCGCCGTCGGCGCGCAGCTGCTTGCGCATCTCAAGCCCTGCCTGGCGCGCGGCGTCGATGGCCGCCTGGTAGCTCTTGAGCTTCTCCTCGGCGTTCGAGTTGAAACCCTCGATCTTGCCCACCTGGGCGGCCATGAGGCTGTTGCGCTCCTGAATCTTGTCCCGGATGGGTCGGATCAGCAGGAGGTTCAGACCCACGATGGTGATGAGAAAATTGACCAGCTGGATTAAAAACGTTTTGTCGAAGTCAATCATGAGCAGCCCCCGGCACGTTGAAATGGGATTGTGAATTTTGGTCCAAAGTCAGAGGCTGCCTACACGATCGCCAAAGACCTGTCAAAGCCTTTTTTCATTTTTCTCAGCTCCTTTTGGCGGCAATTCGCTTGCGGAACAGTGCGTTAGAGGCCTCTTTCGGAAATCTCTTTTTCCGCAAAGAATTTGGAAAACAGGGCAAAGTTGCCGTTCTGGGCATGGCGGCGCGGGGAGAAAAACGGGACCAGGGCGCAGCGGCAGGCAGGGCTGTTCGGGCTCAATTCTGCTTGAACAGATAGCGGCGCATGGAGACGTTCAGCACGAGGCCCAGCAGGCTGAAGTTCACCAGGGTGGCGCTGCCGCCGTAGCTGATGAAGGGCAGGGGCACGCCGACCACGGGCATGAGCCCCAGGACCATGCCCATGTTGATCAGCACCTGCCAGAAGAAATAGAAGAACACCCCGGCGGCCAGGTAGCTGCCGAAGGGGTCCTTGGCGTCGCGCGCCACCATGGCGATCTGGTACAGGAAGGCGCAGAACAGGCTGAGCAGGATCATCATGCCGAAAAAGCCCCATTCCTCGCCCAGCACGGCCACGGCGAAGTCGGTATGCTTCTCCGGCAGGAACCGAAGCTGGCTCTGGGTGCCGGCCAGGAAGCCCTTGCCGAAGATGCGCCCCGAGCCCATGGCGATCTCCGATTGCAGGATGTGGTAGCCGGAGCCCAGCGGGTCCGTGGCCGGGTCGAGGAAGGCCAGGATGCGCCGCTTCTGGTAGTCCTTGAGCCCGAACCAGGCCAGCGGCATGAGCATGGGCACCAGCACGCACAAGGTGCGGAAAAGCCAGGGCCGGATGCCCCGGTAGAGGATGAGTCCGCCCAGGAGCAGCAGCACGAGCATGCCCGTGCCCAGGTCCGGCTGCTTGATGACCATGAGGGCGGGCACCAGGCCCAGGCCCAGGATGTAGGCCAGGCGCTTCAGGTTCAGGCGCTCCGGTTCGGTGGAGAGGATGCGCGCGCCCAAAAGCAGCATCGAGAACTTGGCCAGCTCGCTCGGCTGGAAGCTGATCAGGCCGAAGTCCAGCCAGCGCCGTGCGCCGTAGATGGTCTTGCCCAGGAAGGGCACGGCCAGCAGCAGCAGCAGGGTGACGGCATACAGCGGCCAGGCCACGCTGGACAGCCTGCGGTAGTCGAAGCTCATGAAGGCCACCAGGCCGAACAGGCCGATGGTGCCCCAGATGACCTGCTTCTGGTAGTAAGGCTCAACAGTCACGCCCTCGCCCAGGCGCACCCCGCTGGCGGAGTACAGGTTCAGCACGCCGATGAAGAACAGCGTGGCCAGGAGGCCCACCAGCGGCCAGTTCACGTGGTAGAGCATGCGGCGGTCGATGGGGCTCACTGCGCGCCTCCGGGCTCGTGCGGCAGATCCGGGAACTGCGGCTCCACGGCGTCCACGGCCACGCGCGCGGCGGGCTCTGCCGGGCGTTCGGCCCCGGCCACGTCCGTGGGCGGCAGCTCCTTCTTGCCCAGGAACAGGGCGTCGAGCATGGCCTTCACCGCCGGGCCTGCGCCGGACGCGCCGTGCAGCCCGTGCTCGACCATGGCCACCACCACGAAGCGCCGGCCGTCTTTCTCGCCGAACCCGGCCATCCAGGCGTGGTCGCGGAACCTGTAGGGCACGTTGTCGCCCAGGCGCTTCATCTCGTCGGTCAGGCGCACCACCTGCGCGGTGCCGGTCTTGGCGCCGACCACCACGCCCGGAGTGAGCACCCGGCGGCAGGTGCCGCGCGGGTCCTCCACGGTGGCGACCATGGCCCGCTTGATCATGGCCGCGCTCTCCGGGGTCAGGGGCATGGTGCTCTGCACCTCGGGGGCCACGCCGCGCATGAGCTGCGGTTTCAGGACCTTGCCCCCGTTGATGAGGGCGGCCACGAGGCGCGCCACCTGCAGCGGGGTCAGGCCCGTGTAGCCCTGGCCGATGGCCAGGTTCAGGTCCTCGCCCTTGGTCCAGCGCACGCCGTAGCGCTTCATCTTCCACTCGCGCGAGGGCATGAGCCCGGCCTTCTCGTGGGGCAGGTCGATGCCTGTGGCCGCGCCCAGCCCGGCCTTTTGGGCATAGGAGCTGATGCGGTCCACGCCGAGCTTCATGCCGAGCTTGTAGAAATAGGTGTCGCAGGATTCGACCAGGGCGCGCTGGAAGTTGACGGTGCCATGCCCGCCCCTTTTCCAGCAGCGGAACACGTGGTTGCCCAGGGCCAGTTCGCCGGTGCAGTGCACGGTCTCGCTGGGGTCGATGGCCTTTTCGTGCAGCGCGTCGGCGGCCATGAGCAGCTTGAAGATCGAGCCCGGCGGGTACACGCCCTGGGTGGCGCGGTTCTGCAGGGGGTGCATGGGGTTGTCGCGCAGCTCCGCCCACTGGGCCGAGGACAGCCCGGTGGTGAAGGTGTTGGAGTCATAGGTGGGCTCGCTGACCAGGGCGTGGATCTCGCCGGTGTCCGGGTCCATGACCACCACGCTTCCGGCCTTGCCCTCGAGCACCTTGTGCCCCAGCTGCTGCAGCGAGAGGTCGATGCTGAGGAAGACCTCCTCGCCCGCCTTGGGCTCGCGCTGCAATTCCTCCGAGAGCCTGCGCCCGGTGACGTCGACCTCGATGAGCCGCCTGCCCTTGGCGCCGCGCAGGCGGTTGTCCAGGCGGTTCTCCAGGCCCTGCTTGCCCACGAAGTCGCCCAGCGACAGGGTGGGGTCGGCCTGCATTTCGGCCTCATTGGCCTCGGCCACGTAGCCGAGCACGTGGGAGAGCAGGTGTCCGTATATGTATTTGCGCCGGGTGCGCGAGAGGATCTCGACCCCGGGCCAGCGCAGGCTGCCGCCCTCGATCATGGCGATGTGCTCGAAGTCCAGGTCCGGCACCAGGGTCAGGGCCTCGAAGGGTTTCACCTTGGGCTTGTTGCGGCTGTAGATTTCCTTCAGGCGCTCCACCGGAATGCCCGTCCATTCGGAGATCTTCTGCATGGTGGCCGGGATGTCGTCGCAGTCCTCGCGCACCAGGCCCAGCACAAAGGCGGGCTCGTTGACGGCCAGAAGCTCGCCGTTCCTGTCGCGCAAGAAGCCGCGCGGAGCGAAGATGTACTCGGTGCGCAGCTGGTTGTTGCGGCTTTTTTCGGTGAACACCTGGCCCAGATGGATCTGCAGATACCACAGGCGCACGGCGAAGAGGCAGAACAGCCCGAAGATCAGGCATTGCAGGAGTCCCACGCCCAGGCGCGGCGGCTCTTGGCCGTAGGCGCTATGCAGGTTCTTCATGGACCCTCTTCAGCCTGTCCGGGAACATGGCCTCGGCGGCATACCACAAGGCCGGATACAGCAGGGCCTGGAGCAGGCATTCGCCCAGCACCCGGCCCAGGGGGAAGGCGCGCATCTCCAGCACGGCCATGAGGTAGAGCAGCAGAAAATGGGCCAGTCCCAGGGCCAGGCCGAGCAGGGCCTGGAACTGAATGCTGCCGGGATCGAGCAGCCAGCGGCCCACGGTCAGAAGCGCGAAGAGGATGGCGTACCACAGGATGGCGTAGCCGAAGGCCAGGCCGCCTGCGCCCTCCTGGATGGCCACCCAGATGACGGTCAGGATGATGGTGGCGCTGGGCTTCTGCCAGCGCAGGCTGATGGCCATGCCGGGCGCGAAGAAATCCACGCCGGGCAGCATGCTCTGTCCCCAGATGCACAGGATGGTGAAGGCCAGCCACCAGAGCGTCGCGAGCATGGCCTAGTCCCACAGGGCGCGGGAGTTTTCCGGCCGGACCGCGCGTTTGAGCAGGAGCACTTCCTCCAGGCGGGGGATGTCCACCAGGGGGTCGGCCTGCACGTCCATGAACAGGGTGGCTTCCTCGCGGCGCACGGCGCTGACGCGGGCCACGGGCAGGCCCTTGGGGTACACGCCGTCCATGCCGGAGGTGACGAGGATCTCGCCGGGCTCAAGGGTGGACTTGAGGCCCACGTACTTGACCACGAGCCGTTCGCCCGCGCCCATGCCGTAGACCACCCCGGCGGCGCGGTTGTCGCGGCCCACCACGGCCACGCGGCTGGCGGGGTCGGTCAAGAGCAGCACCGTGGCCACGGAAAGCCCGGCGCGGTAGATGCGGCCCACCACGCCCTCGGTCGAGAGCACGGGGGTGTCCTCCTGGGCGCCGGAGAGCTTGCCCCGGTCCACCAGGATGGTCTCCAGGATGGCCGTGGGGCCGACGCGGTGGGCGATGACCCGCGCGCCCTCCTTGCGCCAGTCCGGCGGTTCGGGGAAGCCCAGCAGCTTCTCCACCCTGGCCGTGGCCTCGGCGCGTTCGCGCAGGGTCATGGCCTCCAGGCGCAGGGCCTTGATCTCCTCGCGCAGGACTTCGTTCTCCTGCTTGAGGCCCACCAGGGACAGGTAGCGCTCGACAAAGCCGCCTGCGGTGTTCCCGAGCCAGTTGCCCGGCCGGAGCACGGCGCCGACGCTGTCCAGCCCGGAATAGGTGCTCATGCGGGTCAGAAACCCGGTGCGCAGATTCCAGGTGTACAGGGCCAGGTAGAAGAACAGCCCGGCGACGAGGAAGAAGGCGACACGCTTCGGGTTCACATCAGTCCGAGGTCACTTCCCTGTAGAGGTCAAGACACTCGAGCGCCTTGCCCGAGCCAAGCACGACGGCGGTCAGCGGGTCGTCCACCACGGTGATGGGCAGCTGGGTCTCGTGCTGCAGAAGCTTGTCCAGTCCGCGCAGCAGCGCGCCGCCGCCGGTGAGGACAATGCCCCGGTCCACGATGTCGGCGGCAAGTTCAGGCGGGGTCTGTTCGAGGGCGATGCGCACGCCCTGGACGATGCCCTCCACCTGCTCGGAGATGGCGCCGCGCACTTCCTCGGCGGTGATGATGCGGTTCTGGGGGATGCCGGTGACCAGGTCGCGGCCGCGCACCTCCATCTCGCTGGCGCCTTCCACGGGGTAGGCGCTGCCGATGGTCATCTTGATGTCTTCGGAGGTGCTCTCGCCGATGAGCATGTTGTACTTGCGCTTCACGTGCTGCATGATGGCTTCGTCCATCTTGTCGCCGCCGATGCGCACGCTCTTGGCGTAGACGATGCCGGAGAGCGAGATGACGGCGATCTCGGTGGTGCCGCCGCCGATGTCCACGACCATGTTGGCCGTGGCCTCGGTGATGGGCAGGTTGGCGCCGATGGCCGCGGCCATGGGCTCCTCGATGAGGTACACCTCTCTCGCGCCTGCGCTCTGGGCCGATTCCTTGACCGCGCGCTTCTCCACCTGGGTGATGCCCGTGGGCACGCAGATCATGAT
>CAZXZF010000170.1:0-6020 GCA_964645095.1 uncultured Desulfocurvus sp.
CCAGGCCCTCGGCCATGCGGTCGAAGGTGCGCGCCAGTTCGCCCAGCTCGCCCGCGCCGCCCGGGTCCTTTGGCCCCATGCCCGTGCGCGCGGCGAAGTCGCCCGCGCCCAGGGCGCGCACCGCGGCCATGAGCCGGGTGACCGGGCCCAGGATGCTGCGCCCGGCCCACAGCCGCGTGAACACCAGCGCCAGCAGGGTGATGAACAAAAGCAGCGCCACCTGCCGCGTGAGCTTGGCGCTGCTCTCGGCGTACACGGCGCTCTTGGGAATGCCCACGCGCACGTAGCAGATCTCTTCATTGCAGATGTTGAGGAGGCGCATGACATAGAAGCGCTCCACCCCGTCCAGGCCCCTGCCCCAGCCCGAGGTCTCGGGCACCTTCTCGCGGATGAGCCGCGCGTGGTCCTCGGGCAGGCTGGCCCCGATGTAGCCCGGCACGTTGGGGAGGCGGAAGATGATCCTGCCGTTCAGGCCCGCCAGGACCACGCTGGTGCCCAGGGGCAGCCCGGCGTTGTGCAGGGTCTTGGAGGCCTGGGTCAGGGCCATCTGCGCGGCCAGCACCAGCACGGTGCCGCCCTGCGCGTCGCGTACGGGCGTGGCGTATGTCACCACGGCCTCGCCGCCCTGGCCCGGCCCGCCACCTGTCCGGCCCACGCCCACGGAGAAGACCTGCCCTTGCAGGGCGTCCATGACGGCCTGGTCGCCCACCAGGCTGGCCTCGCGCCCAAGGGGCCGGGCCGAGGCCAGGATGGCGCCGCCGGGCCGCACCAGGTGCAGGTTCAGGTATTCCGGGGCCAGCCTGGCGAAGCTCGCCAGGATTTCGGCGCAGTCGGCCGCGCGGTTCGCGCCGGTGCAGGCCCGCACATCCGGGTTGGCGGCCATGAGCTCCAGAAACAGGCGGGTGTTGCGCGTCTCCTGGGCCAGGTCGTCGGCGATCATGCCTGCGGCGTGGGCCGTGCGCTCCACGGCCATGGTCCGCTCATGGTCGCGCTCGGCCATGTGGCCCAGGAGGGACAGGCCAAGCACCGGCAACAGGGCCACGGCCACCAGGACCATGAGCATGATGTGCAGGCTGTGCAGGGGACTGGTCTGCGGACAGGGCCGCGGGCTGGCCTGGGGGCCTGGGCGGCTCTCGGCAGGGGCAGGAGGCGCGAGGCCGGAACTCACGGGAGCCCCCTTTTCAGCCGCTGGTCTTTCCACTGCGGATCTTTCCACCGCTGGTCTTGGGGCAGCAGGCGCCGGACGTTTCCCGGGCGCGGCCCTGGGACGGGGGGCTGGGTGTGGGCGCTCACGGCATTTCCCCGCTCAGCCGTTGGCCTTGGGACAGGTGCAGGCGGCGAGGTGTGTGCATTCATGGGAGCTTCTCCAGTCAGCCGCTGATCTTGGGGCAGCAGACGCCGAGCATTTCCAGGGTGCGGTCCTGGGGCAGCGGCCTGGAGAACAGGTAGCCCTGGCCGCATTCGCAGGTCAAGTCGGCCAGGAAGTCGCGCTGGCGCTCGGTCTCGATGCCCTCGGCGACCACGTCCAGGCCCAGGTTGTGGGCCAGGCTGACGATGGTGCGCACGATGACCAGGTTCTCAAAGGCGTCCATGTCCGAGACGAAGCTGCGGTCGACCTTGAGCGTGTTGATGGGGAAGCGTTGCAGATAGGCCAAAGACGAGTAGCCGGTGCCGAAGTCGTCGATGCTGACCTTGGTGCCCATCTCGCGCAGGCCGCGCAGCTTGTGCACCATGCTCTCGGGGTTTTGCATCACCAGGGTCTCGGTGATCTCGACCTTGAGCCTGCTGGGGGCAAGGCCCGTCTCGTCCAGGGCGCGGGCCAGATGCCGCAGGAGGTCCGGCTGGGCGAACTGCTTGGCCGAGAGGTTCACGGCGATGCTGAAATCCTTGGGCAGGGCGAAGTCGCGCTCCCACCTGGCGGCCTCGCGGCAGGCCTCCATGAGCGCCCAGGAGCCGATGGGCACGATGAGCCCGGTCTGCTCGGCGTGGGGGATGAAGTCGTTCGGCGGCACCAGGCGGTCGGCCACCTGCCAGCGGATGAGGGCCTCGAACCCGGCCAGGGTGTTGTCCTTCAGGTTGAAGATGGGCTGGTAGTGCAGACGGAATTCCTCGCGCTCCAGCGCGTTGTGCAGGCTCTGGTGCACGGTGAGGGCGTACTGGGCGCGTTTGCGCATGGCCCACTTGAAGACCTTGATCTTGCCGCCGCCCAGGGCTCTTGCATGCTCCATGGCCAGGGCGGCGTCCTGCAGGAGTTCCTCAGGCTGGGCGTATTCCGCAGGCCCGAGCACCACGCCCATGCTGGCCGTGAAGTGGAGCATGTGGCCGTTCATCTCCAGCGTCTTGCACAGCTCCTGGCCGATGCGCCGGGCCACGCGCAGGGCCTCGCCCGGGGTCTTGAGCTCCTCCAGGATCAGGCCGAATTCGTCCGGGCCGCAGCGGGCCACGGTGTCCAGGCCCCTGGCGATGCTCTGGATGCGCTCGGCCACGGTGCGCAGCACCTGGTCGCCCGAGGCGTAGCCCAGGCTGCTGTTGATGGGCTTGAAGCTGTCCAGATCGAGGAAGATCACCGCGTACAGGTAGTTGAGCCTGCGCCGCGAGCGCTCCATGGCCTGGTCCAGGCGGTTCAAGAACAGGGCGCGGTTGGCCAGCCCCGTGAGCGGGTCCTGGAAGGTGCGCTCGTGCAGCGTCTCCTCGGCCTGGCGCCGGGCGGTGATGTCCTCGACCACCAGGGCCACCAGGTGCGGTCCGGGCACGTAGGCCGAGACGCGCAGCCAGCGCTTCAGCTCGCCCATGTAGCCTTCGAACTGGGCCGGCTGGCCCGAGCCCGCCACCTGCTCCGCGAAGTCGCGCCAGTAGCCCTCGATGTTCGGCAGCAGCTCGCCTATGGTCTTGTTCAGCAGATCCTCGCGCGGGCGCTCGAATATCTGCTCCATGGCCGCGTTCAGCTCCGCCACGCGCCACAGTTCCGGGCTGGCGGGCGATGCGCCCTCGCTGGAGAGCAGCATGAAGCCGTTGAACATGGAGGAGAACAGGCTCTGGAAGCGGGCGCGGCTGTCGGTCAGGGCGATGGCCGAGGTCCGCAGCTCGGCCACGGTGCGCTCCAGCGCGGCGCCCGCCTGCTTGAGGGCCATGCGCTGGCGGTGCATCTCCACGAAGACCTGGACCTTGCTCTTCAGGATGTCGTGCTCAAAGGGCTTGATCAAGTAGTCCACGGCGCCGGTCTCGTAGCCTTTGAAGACGTGGCGCTGCTCTTTGCTGATGGCGGTGACGAAGATGATGGGGATGTGCCGGGTGGCCTCGTCCGCGCGGATGCGCTCGGCGGTGGTGAAGCCGTCCATGCCGGGCATCATCACGTCCATGAGGATGAGGGCGAAGTCGTGCTTGGGCATGAGCTTCAGGGCTTCGAAGCCGCTGCGGGCGGTGACCACGTTGATGCCCTGGCGGCGGAGCAGACCCGAGAGCAGGAGGAGATTCACCTGCTCATCGTCCACCGCGAGGACGTCAACCGTCTCGACAACGCTCTCCGCTTTGCTCACCGTCGCGCTCCCTACATTACCAGCTATACAGTCCAAGATGAGGAGGCTTATCAAAAATTGCTACTCCAAGATTGGCTTGATGTACAGCCCCTTTCACCGTGCTGGCACAGGCTTCCGCAAATACCCGTTGTCTGGCGGAGATTCTTTTGCTATACGTATTTTTGTGGGCAAACACCCGCCACATTTCTTTGGAGGTCCACAGGCCATGACCACGCCCCCTGAGCAGCCCAAGCCCGCCACAGCCTGCATCGATATCGAGAAGCTCCTGGCCGACGAGAAGATCGCCGTGTTCTTCCAGCCCGTGGTCAGCGTGCGCGGCAAGGCCATCCTGGGCTTCGAGGCCTTCTCGCGCAGCCTCGGCGGAGAGGGGGCGCGCGTGGACTCCCTTGATCTCTTCGCCCAGCCCTGGGACGCGAGCGTGCGCCTGCGCCTGTGCCGCCTGTGCCGCCGCAAGGCCCTGGAGGCCTTCCGGCCCATCGCCGAGCGCCACCCGCAGATGATGGTCTTCCTGAACGTGGACGCCGTGGGCGTGGCCGCTGCCGAGAAGCCCGGACATCTCTCCGCCATCTGCGAGGCCATGGGCCTGGCCGGCCGGCGCGTGATCATCGAGCTTGAGCGTCCGGGCCTGAACTCCCCGGAGATTTTCCGCTTCGTGCAGTTCTACCGCGAGCGCGGCTTCAAGCTGTCCATCGACGCCATGGACGGGCTCTCGGCCCCCACCGAGGAATTCTTCACCCTCAAGCCGGACTACATCAAGATAGACCGCGCGGCCTACACAGATGTTGAGGGCAAGGAGTTCAAGCGCGACATGGTGACCGGCCTGTGCCGCCTGGCCGAGCGCATCGGCAGCGTGGTGGTGGCCAAGAACGTGGAGAGCGAGGAAGAGGCCACGCGCCTGCTGGAATGGGGGGTCAACATCCAGCAGGGCTATTGCTACACCAAGGACAAGGACTGCCAGGAAAAGGACCCCATCCGCGCCTTCCTCATCAAGGTCGAGGAGATCAACCGCAGGTACCGCGAGCGCGCCCAGGCCGAGGTGGCGGGCAAGCGCAAGCGCTTCGAGGACTTCCACAAGACCCTGCGCAAGGTGGCCGGCAAGCTGGGCGAGAGCATCATCCACGACTTCCCGGCCCTGGCCGAGCGCTACGTCAATGCCGAGGAGAGCCTGCTCTGCGTCTACGTGCTGGACGACCACGGGGTGCAGATCACCCCGCGCGCCTTCAAGAAGAGCCTCGTGGCCGAGGCGCCCATGCTTGGGCCGGAGCGTGGGAAGGGCGAGGACATGAGCATCCGCGACGACGTGCTGCACCTGAAGAGCGGCTTCGACAAGTACGTGTCCCAGCCGTTCATCTCCATCCACGCCCGGGTGCCCGCCTGCACCATCTCCGCGCGCTTCTACAACCGTGAGAACGTGCCCCTCATCCTGTGCCTGGAGTTTCTGAGCGAATAGCGCCGCGAGGCCCAGGCCCGTCGAACCGGAAAAATCGCGAAACCGGCCCGGCTGCCCTGATGTGGGAGCCGGGCCGGTTTGTTGGCACGAGGGCGGAAGAGGCCTCCGGCGGCCAAGGGGCATCATGCCCCCGGAACCTCCTCATTTGGGGATGGAAAGATGGAGGCCTTGCGGGGTGTGGGCGCTACTTGTCCGGGGCCGCGTTCTTGCCGGAGCCCTCCAGCACGCGCTTGAGCACGCCGATGCCCAGGCCCACGGCCGTGTCCACCACGCGGTCCGGGTCGCGCACGTCCAGTTCGCCGGGCTTGTACAGCCGAACGGTGACGATCTCGGGGCTCAGCGTCGTGCCGCCTCCGGACACGGACACGGGCCGCACCGGGATGTCCTTCTGGCCATAATCGGCCTTGAGGATGGTCAGCAGGTGGTTCTGGCCCGCGGACATTTCCACGCTGCACGGGGTGGCGGCGCAGACCTGCGCGCCGTCGAGGTACACCAGCGCGCCGCTCGGGTCGGTGCTCACCGGGACTTTTTGGACGGCCACGCAGCCGCCCAAAACAGCGGCGGCCAGAATGGCGGCAAGGTGGACGGTGCGGGACATGTTTGCCTCCTGGGTTGGAGCGTGTGTGTTGCCTGGGCCAAGGATACCGCGCCAAGGGAGCGCAGGCAAGGCTGCGGCCCCGGCTGCGGCCCCTAGCGCCCGGCCTCGTTGAAATAGAAGTACCCGGTCAGGGACGAAGACTCCCAGGGCACCTGCTTCTCGCCGGTCTCGCCCAGCACGCCGATGCGCACGCGCTTGAACAGCTCCTCAATGCCGATGCCCGGGGTGCGCAGGTGCTTGAGAAGCTGGCCGGTGTAGATGCCGTTCTTGCCCGCGCCGTCTGCGGCCACGGAGTCCGGGGCCGTGGCATAGGCCACCAGCGAGCCCTTGGGCGCGTCCATCTTGGCCAGGCCCTCCTGCGCCGAGCGGAAGCTGCGGGAATACGGATTGTTGCGGCAGGCGTCGAGGATGACGATGTTCAGCTGGTTGCCCGCGT
>CAZXZF010000171.1:0-6003 GCA_964645095.1 uncultured Desulfocurvus sp.
GTGGCCCCCGGCACGGTCGCCGTGCTCCTGGGCTTTGGCCGTAGCGCTTGGGACGAGTTCACCAAGGGCAAGGGCGATAACGTCTACAAGATCCTCACGGTGAGCGACGAAGCAGGCACGGGCCTGAAGGTGTGGGCTGGCTCCACCGTCACCGTCGCCAAGGTCTAGGGGGACAACGATGAAAGCCAAAGAATTCAAAGTCACGTGGGGTATGGTCATCGACCTGGACAAGTGTACGGGCTGCGGCGCGTGCATGACCGCCTGCCAGGTCGAGAACAACATCGCCCCCATGGTGGATGCGTCCAACAAGATGCGCACCCTGAGCTGGATGCTGGTGTACGAGCTGTCCAACAAGAAGTCCGGCGCCGAGGCTGAAGTGGCCTACCTGCCGCGCCCCTGCATGCAGTGCGGCAGTCCCGCCTGCGTGCCGGTGTGCCCGGTCATCGCCACGGAGAAGAACGAGGAAGGCGGCATCGTCAGCCAGGTCTATCCGCGTTGCATCGGCTGCCGGTACTGCATGGCCGCCTGCCCGTACCATGCCCGCTACTTCAACTGGGAAGATCCCATTTTCCCGAAGGGCATGGAGAAGGCGCTCTCCCCGAACACCTCCGCGCGTCCGCGCGGCGTGGTCGAGAAGTGCAACTTCTGCCACACCCGGTTCATGCAGGCCAAGGACAAGGCCCGCCAGGACGGTGGCAACCCAGAAGGTCTGGCCGACGGCGCGTACATGCCCGCCTGCGCCGAGATCTGCCCCACGGGCGCCATCAGCTTCGGCGATGTGAAGAACAAGGAACACAAGGTGTCCGAATTGGCTCAGGGCAAAGACGCCTTCCGCCTGCTCGAGAAGCTTGGCCTGAATCCTCAGGTCTACTACGTGAGCAAGCGCGAGTGGGTGCGCAAACTGGGCGACAACTACGCCGCCACCGGCAAGCCCGGTGCCGCCAAGAAGCATTCCTAGGGGGCGCAAATGGATAGAGCACTCTTTCCCGATGGCCTGGAGCGTTGCTCCTTTGGCAAATTCGTATTGTGGATGGGTTTCGTCTCGGCCTTCTTCCTGTTCGGCCTGTACGCCATGCTGCTCATTTTCTACAAGGGCATCGTGGTCACCGGTCTGGACAACTACTTCGGATTCGGCCTGTGGATCACCTTCGACCTGGCGGTCATCGCCCTGGGCGCGGGCGCATTCTTCACGGGATTTCTGAAGTACATCCTGAAGATCGACCAGCTTAAAAACATCATCAACCTGACGGTCATCGTCGGGTTCATCTGCTACTCGGGCGCCATGCTGGTCCTGACCATGGACATCGGCCAGCCGATCCGCGCCTGGTTCGGCTACTGGCACCCGAACGTCCACTCCATGCTGACGGAAGTCATCTTCTGCATCACCTGCTACTGCCTGGTGCTCGTCATCGAGTTCGTGCCCCTGGTCCTGGAGCAGAAGCAGCTGAACAAGATCCCCTTCCTGCACCACCTGGCGCACAACATGCACGTGAACATGGCTTTGTTCGCGGGCATCGGCGCCTTCCTGTCCACCTTCCACCAGGGTTCGCTTGGCGGCATGTACGGCGTCCTGCAGGGCCGTCCCTACGCCTTCCGCGAAGGCTTCTTCATCTGGCCCTGGACGTTCTTCCTGTTCGTCCTGTCTGCCGTCGGTTGCGGACCCATCTTCACGGTGCTCTGCTGCACCCTGATGGAGAAGATGACCGGCCGCAAACTGGTGGACTTCAAGACCAAGGCCCTCATGGGCAAGATCGCTGGCACCATGCTGACCGTGTACATCTTCTTCAAGATCCTGGACACCTACGCCTGGGCCAACAACTACCTGCCGAGCATCGGCATGACCTTTGACCAGATGTTCTACGGTCTGGTCTACGGCAAGTGGCTCATGTTCACGGAGATCATCCTCTGCGGCCTGGTCCCGGCCATCATGCTCATCACCCCGAGCATCCGCAACAACCCGACCCTGCTGTACACCGCAGGCATCCTGGCCTGCATCGGCGTGTCCCTGAACCGCTACCTGTTCACGGTGCAAAGCATCGCCATGCCCATCCTGCCCTTCGACACCTGGCAGGTCTACGCGCCCAACTGGGCGGAGTGGGCCACCTCGGGCATGATCGTGGCCTACGGCGTCCTGGTCATGAGTCTGTCCTACCGCTACCTGCCCGTGTTCCCCCAGGAACGCGGCATGAACAAGTAGCCCTACGCCCTCGCAAGATTGACGGAGCCCGGCCGCAAGGCCGGGCTCTTTTTTTGTCCTGCACGTCGCCGTGGGGGGCATCTGGAAGCGCTGACCGCTGGCAGCCGTGCCTGAAGCTTCCGGCTGCTTTCCAGGGTCTGGCCTTCCGGGGCCTGACCTCCCGGGGGTTTGCCCTTCCGGTTGTCCGGCGCCCCAATGACCCAAGCTCTCTGTGACCCACGCTCTCAGGAACCCGGCCTCTTTAGTAAACCGGTCCCGCCAGAATACGGCCCCCCCAGCGAACGCCCTGAACAGGTCGGCCCCAAGCCCACCGCAAATCCTCTGCGCTCTTGCGAGCCGTTCCGGGGCAGCGCGCCGTTTGCCACGCACATTGCCCACGCCTCCCGGCTGATTGCCTCACGTCGGCACACCTGCCGCCACGTACTGCTGGTGTCCGCATTGGCCCCGCAAAGCGCTGCTAAAGGCTCGTTCCAGGCGCGCAAAAAGAGCGCGGCCGCCAGCGTTTGTGCCGGTGGCCGCGCGATTGTGCGGAGCGTTTGCGGATGCGCGCCCTGGCGGGCTCTATTCGGCGTTGTTGATGTCCTGGGGGGGGGCCTTGTCCCCGCCCTGGTCCTTGCGGTCCTTCATGACCAGATCGCGCAGGCCCTGGGCCATGTCCTTGGGTTCGGACCGGCCCTTGCGCAGGTTGTGCATGCGCTCGCGGATGTTGTGCCGGGTTTGCGCGGCGCTGAGCAGGACCTGCTCGCGGAGCCTGGGCAGGCGGTCGGCCAGCCTGCGGTACAGGGGCAGGTGCGACAGGAGCGCGTCCAGCCGGCCCACGGCGATGCAGAAGAGCTCGGCCAGGCGGTGCAGGCGCGGGCTCTCGCGCAGGTGCCGGTACAGGCCGACAACGCCCCGGTGGCGCATGAAGTCCTGGAAGTCGTCCATGTAGGTGTAATAGACCGGCGTCAGGTAGAGGGTGACCACCTGGGAAAGCACCAGCCCGCCCACGACCACAAGGCCCAGGGGCCGACGCGCCTCCGCGCCCACGCCGAAGCCCAGCGCGATGGGCAGCGCGCCCATGATGGCCGCAACCGTGGTCATCATGATGGGCCGGAAGCGCACGATGCAGCCCTCAAAGGCGGCCTCGGCCGGGGTCATGCCGTTCTTTTCCGCCTCGATGGCGAAGTCCACCACCATGATGGCGTTTTTCTTGACGATGCCGATGAGCATGATGATGCCCACAAAGCCGTAGAGATGCAGCTCCTGGCGGAAGATGATGAGCGAGAGCAGCCCGCCCATGGCCGCCGAGGGCAGGCCCGAGAGGATGGTCAGCGGGTGGATGTAGCTCTCGTACAGGCAGCCCAGGATGATGTAGATGACCACGATGGCGATGATCAGCAGGAACCCCGCCGTGCCCATGGAGTCCTTGAAGGAGCTGGCCGTGCCCTCGAAGTTGGCGTTCACCGTGTCCGGGAGCGTCTGGTGCGCGGTCTTCTGCACGTTGGCCATGGCCTGGTCCAGGGCCACGCCGGGCGCCAGGTCGAAGGAGATGGTCACCGAGGGCAGCTGGCCCGAATGGTTCACGGTCATGGGACCGGTGCCCTCGGTCACGTCCACCAGGGTGTCCAGGCGCACGAGCTTGCCGGATTTGGAGCGCACGTACAGCATGGACAGGGCCAGCGGGTCGCTGCGGTACTGCGGCAGGAGCTCCAGGATGACCTTGTAGGAGTCGTTCTCGGCGTAGATGGTGGAGATCTGCCGCGAGCCGTAGGCCGTGTACATGGCCGTCTCGATGGCCTCGGCGCTGACGCCGAGGCTGGCGGCCAGGTCGCGGTTGATCTTCAGGTCAACCTGGGGCGCATTCACCTGCAGGTCCGTGGAGACGCGCAAGAGCCCCGGGATCTTGTTCAGGGCCGTCACCATTTCGCCGGTGGCCCGGTAGAGAATGCTGGTGTCCGGGCTGAGCAGGGTGAACTGGTAGTCGCCCTTGGTGGGCTTGCCGCCCATGCGGATCATGGGCGGGTTCTGGACAAAGGCCAGGAGGCCCGGCTGGGATTGCAGCCTGGGCTGTATGCGGGCCAGGACATCATTGGTGGTGGACTTGCGGTTCTCGTTCAGGAAGACGACGGTGTAGCCCTGGTTGGTGGTGCCCGTGCCCACCACCTGGATGGCGTCGCGGATGTCCTTGTCCGCAAGCAACAGGGGCGTCAGCGCGTTCTGCGACCTGGCCTGGTCGTCAAAGGAGTTGCCCTCGGGCCCCTGCACGATGCCGAAGAGCAGCCCCATGTCGTCCGAGGGCAAAAAGCCCTTGGGCACGATGATGAAGAGCCCGATGGTCAGGAGGAAAAGCAGGCCCGAGGCGATCATGGTCGCCCGGCGGTGCTCCAGGACGTAGTGCAGGGTGCGGCGGTAGAAGGACAAAACCCGGTCGAAGACGGGATCGGAATGCTCCAGGTGCGAGCCTGCCTTGAGCCAGCGGGAGCAGAGCATGGGCGTGAGGCTGAGCGAGACCACGCCGGAGACGAGGATGGCGGCGGTGATGACCACCGCGAACTCGTTCAGGATGCGGCCGATGATGCCGGGCATGAACAGGATGGGGATGAACACCACGGCCAGCGACAGGGTCATGGTGATGATGGTGGAGCCGATCTCCTTGGCCCCGTCCAGGGACGCCTCCATGGGCGTCTTGCCCATCTCCATGTGGCGCACCACGTTCTCCAGCATGACGATGGCGTCGTCCACCACGAAGCCCACGGCCAGGGTCAGGGCCATGAGCGAGAAGTTGTCCAGGGTGAAGCCCATGAAGTGCATCACCGCGAAGGTGGAGACGATGGAGAAGGGGATGGCCACGGCGGTGATGACCGTGCCGGGGATGTTGCGCAAAAACAGGAAAACAACGAGCACCACCAGGGCCACGGCCAGGGCCAGGGTGAACTTCACGTCCTCCACGGACTGGCGGATGGGCTTGCTTCTGTCGAAGAGCTCCTGCAGTTCGATGCTGGCCGGGAGCTGCTTGCGGATGGTGGGCAAAAGCGCGTTGATGCGGTCCACCACCTCGATGGTGTTGGAGCCGGGCTGGCGCTTGATGGCCAGCACCAGGGTGCGTTCGTCGTTCAGCCAGGAGGCGCTCTTCACGGACAGGGTGCTGTCCTTGACTGTCCCCAGGTCCTCCAGGCGGACGGGCACGCCGTTTTTGTAGTCCACGATGATCGGGCCGTAGCGCTCGGCGCGCTTGAGCTGGCCGTCGGCGTCGATGGTGATGCTCTTGTGCGGCCCGTCGAGGCTGCCCATGGGCAGGTTGACGTTCTCCGCGGACACGGCCCCGGCCACCTGGTCCAGGCCGATGTCCAGCGAGGCCAGCTTGCGCGGGTCCACCTGGATGCGCACGGCGTATTTCTGCTCGCCGTAGATGAGCACCTGGGCCACGCCGGGCACCATGGACAGGGTCTGGGTGACGAAGGTGGTGGCGTAGTCGTTGACCGTTGACAGGGGCAGCGTCTTGGACTTGATGGCCAGGTAGAGGATGGGCGAGTCCGCCGGGTTGACCTTGTCGTAGGTCGGCTCGTCGGTCATGGTGTTGGGCAGGCTGCCGCGCGCCTTGGTGATGGCCGCCTGAACGTCCATGGCCGCCTTGTCGATGTCCTTGTTCAGGTCGAACATGAGCGTGACCGTGGTCAGGCTCTGGCTGCTGGTGGAGCTCATGGCCGCGAGCCCGGAGATGGCCGAGAACTGGCGCTCCATGGGCGAGGCCACGCTGGAGGACATGGTTTTGGGACTTGCGCCGGGCAGGGTGGCCGTGACCTGGATGACGGGGAAGTCCACCG
>CAZXZF010000172.1:0-4591 GCA_964645095.1 uncultured Desulfocurvus sp.
CGGATGGCCAGGTCCATGTCGCCGTGGCCGGTGATGACGATGACCTCGGCGTGGGGGTCGATCTCCTTGATGCGCTTGAGTACCTCAATGCCGTCCATGACCGGCATCTTGATGTCGGTCAAAACCACGCCGGGCCGCTCGCGCTCGAAGGCCTCCAGGCCCTCGGCCCCGTTGGCCGCGGTGATGATCTCATATCCGTAGGCCGCGAGCAGCAGCCGGAACATGTTCAGCGTCGGCTGCTCATCGTCGATGACGAGAATCTTTCTCTCCACGAAAACACTCCTGTCGTTAATGCGTCTGCGGGAAGAACAGGTGGAAGGTGGTGCCCCGCCCCGGCTCGCTGTCGATGCGGATCTGGCCGCCGTAGTCCCGCACGATTCCGTAAGTGATGGCCAGCCCCAGGCCCATGCCCTGGCCGGTTTCCTTGGTGGTGAAGAAGGGCTCGAAGATCTTGTCGAGCACATCGTCGGGGATGCCGACGCCGGTGTCGGAGATGTCCACGCCCACGCCCCCGGCCTCGGCGCTGGTGCGGATGCCGATGGAGCGGCGGGCGTCCATGTCCGAGGCCTGGCTGGCGTCGTTGATGGCGTCGCGCGCGTTGGTCAAAAGGTTGAAGAAGACCTGCTGCAGGCGGTTGTCCTGGGCCAGGACGGGCGGCAGGCCCGCACCCAGGTCGAGGTTGAAACGGATGTTGTCCAGCTCGAACTGGCGGCGCACGATGGTCAGCACGCTGCCGATGGGCTTGTTCACGTCGATGCGTTCCTTGAGCATCTCGGCCTTGCGGCCAAAGGCCCGCAGCGTGTTGATGATCTCGGCCGCGCGGTCCACCTGGGCGCTGATCTCCACCACCACCTGGTGGAACTGCTCAGGCGAGGCCGTGCGCCCCTGCTCCTCCATGAGGGCCAAAAACTCGCTGCCCATCTTGATGGCGTTGAGCGGCTGGTTCAGCTCGTGCGCGATGCCCGCGCTCATCTCGCCCAGCGACTTCATCTTGCCCGCCTGGATGACCTGGGCGTCCTTCTCGATCATCTCCGTGATGTCGGTGACGGCGATGATGATGGCATGCCTGCCCTTGTAGGAGATGGGACAGGCGTGGACGTTGACGTAGAAGGGCTTGGCGCCCTTTTTGTAGTGCAGCACCTTGGGGTGGTACAGGCAGCCCGTGCCGCCGCTCCGGCCCTCGTAGGTGATCATGCAGTCGCTGCGGTTCTCCGGCCCCAGGGCCAGGTACGACATGCCCAGAAGCTCCTCCTTCTCGTAGCCGTAGAGCTCCTGGGCGCGCGGGTTGGCGTCGGCGATGCAGAAATTCTCGCAGTCCACCACGAACACCGGGTCCGGGCCGGAGTCGAAGAGCGAGCGGTACTTTTCCTCGCTCTCGCGCAGGCGCCTGCGGTAGAGCTTGATGCTCCAGACCATGTTGCGGAAGCTGTCGCCCAGCTGCACCACCTCGTCGCCGCTGCGCTTGCGGTAGAACACGCAGTTCTTGCACGTGCGGTGGGTGGCGGCCTGCCGGGCCGACTGGTCGAAGTGCCAGCAGGGCATCTCGGTGTTCACGTAGGCCGGGCATTCCGTGGGCCGCCAGTTCTGGTCCTCCTCCTGGAAGTCGAGCGAGATGTCGAAATTGCCGCGCGAGAGCTCGTCGGAGATGCGCGTGAGCTTGGAGATGGGCCGGGTGATGTACTGGGTGATGCGGTTGGAGAGGAAGAAGATGATGCCGATGATGGCCGAGATGAAGCCCAGGAAGGTCAGGCGCAGCTTGGAGATGAGGCTGTCGATGTGGCTCTTGGACAGGCCCACGTGCACCGTGCCGATGCGGTACAGGCCCTCCTTGATGGGCACGGCGATGTCGTGGATGGACTCGCTCTCCACGGTCACCAGGCGCAAGGAGCGGTTCTCGTTCTGGGGCACCTGGTTGGCCAGGCGCAATTCGCTGGGAAAGGGCCGGGTCAGGGTGTGGGCCAGCACCTCGCCACCCTGGTCGGTGATGAAGATGTAGGAGATGAGGTGCTTGCGCTCGTGCAGCCGGGCCTCGTCGAAGATCAGCGACAAGAGCTGCGGGTAGTTCTTGTCGAGCATGAAGGTGCCGCCGCGCTCGGCGATGGAGTGGGCCACGGCGCTGCCGCGCATCTCCAGCTCCGCCGTCAGCGAGGACACCAGGATCCAGCGGGCCACAAAGGCGATGGCCACGCTGATGAGCAGCACCACGACGAGGATGGAGCTGAAGATCTTGTTCTTCAGGCTCAAGCTCCCGTAACGCTTGAGGGAGTCCTTGAAATAGCTCATGGCTGCGCCTCCGCCTGGGCATTGGGCTGAGGCTTGGCCGGCACCCGTGCCCGGACCTCGTCCAGGGCGCGCAGAATCTCCGGCCAGTCGCTGATGAGCACGAAATGGCCGCCCGTAAGCCGGGTGAAATACACGCGCTCCATGCCCTGGTGGTTGTCCGGCCCGAAGGAGACCACGGTGCCCGGCCCGAGGGTGTAGTCGCGGATGGACTCGATGGCGTTGATGAAGCCCTCGCGCGTCAGCTCGCGCCCGGCCAGCTTCAGCCCCTCCACCAGGATGCGGGCGTTGATGTACCCCTCCAGGCCGACGGAGTTGGGCTTGTCGTCGGGGAAGTACTTGGCCAGCAGGTGCACGTACTCCTCTGCGCTGCCCAGAAGCTGGCGCGCTTCCGGGCCCTCGAAGGGGGGCACCACCTGGGACATGACCACCACCTGCTCGGCGTTGTCGCCCAGGCGGCGGGCCAGCTCCTCCGCGCCGACAAAGGACACGGTGTGGAAGATGGGCTGGAAGTTGCGCTCGGAAGCCAGCTGGATGAACTTGGCGCAGGGGTCGTAGGTGCCGATCATGACCACGGCCTCGGCCCCGGATTTCTGGATCTTGGTCAGGCCGTCGGCCACGTCCTGGGTGCCGCGCACGTAGAAGCCGCGCGCCACGGGCTCCAGGCCGAACTCCTTCAGGGCCAGCTCCGTGCCGGTGAGGCCGTCGAAGCCGTAGGCGTCGTACTGGTAGAACACCGCGATGCGCTTGAGCCCCAGGTCCTTGACCAGGTGGCGCACCGC
Organism: uncultured Desulfocurvus sp.; assembly: GCA_964645095.1. Lineage (GTDB taxonomy): Bacteria > Desulfobacterota > Desulfovibrionia > Desulfovibrionales > Desulfovibrionaceae > Humidesulfovibrio. The sequence goes on from CAZXZF010000172.1 coordinate 3,063, forward strand.
CGCAGCGGTCTCCTGGTAGTAGGAGGCGCGGATGTTGATGACGTAGCGGTTGAAGGGCTCGCGCAGGGCGTTGGCCCCGGTGAACATGCCCAAGAGCGGGATGCGCGCGTCCTCCACCAGGGGCAGGATCTTCACCGTGGTGGGCGTGCCCACGTAGCAGAACAGGGCGAAGACCTGATCCTGCACGATGAGCTTCTGGGTGTTGGCCAGGCATCTCGGCGGGTCGTAGGAGTCGTCGTAGGCCGTGAGTTCGATGCGCCGGCCCCAGACCCCGCCCTGGTCGTTGATGTGCTTGAGGTAGGACAGGGCGCCGCGCAGGGTCTGGGTGCCCAGGTAGCTGGCGTGCCCGGACAGGGCCAGGGACGAGCCAAGGGAGATGACCTTGTCCGTGACGCCCGGGGTCTGGCGCTCCGGCGCGGCTTTCTCACCCTTTGTATCGCAGCCGCCCAGGGCCAGGGAAAGCACCAAAAGGAGCAGCAGGGCCGGAAGCGCCGGGCTGGCCGAGGAAATCCACACGCTGCGAGAGTCGCTCACCACCACCCCTCCAGGCCGGATGCACCGGCGCGCGAGAAAAAAAACGTTTGCGCAAGAAACCCAAGGCCAACGCTACGACAGATGGGCCAGCGCTTCAACTGAAAATGCGCCCGACACCCCCTGATCGGCCCGCCCCCCCTTGCCAAAATCCTCGCGAGGTGGCATCGCACCCGACATGCCGCAGCTCCACCCGTCCGCGCCCCGGCTCCGCCGCGCCGTCCCGCCGGGACTGTTGTCCCTGGTCCTGGCCCTGGTGCTAGCTCTGGGCCTGCCCCCCGGCCTGACCCTCGGACAATCCTCCGCATTGGGCGCCGGCACGGGCCATGCAGCCCCACCCGCAGCGGCCTTCCCGGACCTGCCCCTGGAGCTGTCCGCGCAGAACGCGGTCGCCCTGGGCCTTGGCGCAGGCGGATCGACCAGCCTCTCGCGCATCCCGGCGCAGGGCCTGCTCGTTTTGCTGATGAGCTATTTCTGCCCGCCCTGCCACAAGGAGATTCCGCGCATCAAGGACCTGGAGCGGCGCATCCGCGACCGCGGGCTGGCCGGACGCATCCGCATGGTGGCCCTGGCCGCCGGAGACGACCAGGCCCTGGTGGAGCGCTTCAAGACCCGGCACGGCGGCCTGCCCTTCGCCCTTGTGCCCGACCCGGCCCTGGCCGCGCACAAGCGCCTGGGCAGCCCGGTGGTGCCAACGCTCTACTCCGTGGCCAGCAGCGGCGGCAAGCTGCGCCTCTTGAACACGCAGGAGGGTGAATTCGACGAAGACCCGGACGCCTTCCTGGATGCGTTGCTGCGTGCCCTGCCCGCCCCCCACGGCACGGCCAAAGCATCGCCCAGAAAGTGACAACGACCTCAAGGTCTGGCACCATGGTTTGCACGACTTGCGAGTCCGGGGAGAAGTACATGGCTGGGGAGACGACGACGCAGACTGAGGCGCGGAGGGACGCCGAAGCCAAGGCCAGGGCCACGCTCTTGTGGCGCTGCTGGCCCGACGG
>CAZXZF010000172.1:4691-5983 GCA_964645095.1 uncultured Desulfocurvus sp.
GGGACGCCGAAGCCAAGGCCAGGGCCACGCTCTTGTGGCGCTGCTGGCCCGACGGCGAAAAATGCTGCCCGCGCTGCCGCACGGTTGCGCCCTACACCCTGGCCGAGGGCCGTCTGCGTTGCGGGGCCTGCCGCTACACCTTCCACGACTTCACGGGCCGCTGGCTCAACTTAAGCGGACTCACTCCCGCCCAATGGCTGGACCTGGCCCGGGCCTTCGCCCTGGACGCCAACACCCGCGAGGCGGCCGAGGCGGCGAACATCTCCTACAACACCGCCTTCAAGGCCCTGACCGTGCTGCGCCTGGCCATCCTGGCCCAGGGCACGGACGCCCGGCAGCTTTTCGGCCCCAAGACCGGCCTGGGCGACCTGTTCCGTGGCGGGAAGCTGTGCCCCGCGCCCGAGTCGCCGGTGGGCGAGGTTCCGGTTTACGGCATCCTGAGCCAGGGCCAGCGGGTGTTCGTGGACATGGTGCCCGAGCTCACGGCCGAGAGCGTGCTGCACTTCAACCACAACTTCCACCTGCGCGTTGCCCGCCTCGGGCACATCCTGCTCACCGACCGCTACAAGACCTATGACGGCCTCATCCTCTGCGGCGACGACCGCCTGCCCTACCACTACCTGCTGCGCCACCAGGGCTCTCCCTTCGCCGATTCCGGCAGCCCCTTCTGGCTCTTCGCCCGCGACCGGCTGCGCCAGTTCAAGGGCCTCTCGGCCCGGCGCTTCCCGCTGTACCTGAAGGAGCTGGAGCTGCGCTTCAACCGCCAGGGCGAGGACCTCCTGCCGCTGTTCCTCGACGCCCTGTGCGCGCCCATTCCGGCCTCTGCCCTCTCCTGAGCGCTCCCCCCAGCCCCGCCTCCCGCCACGGTTTCCTCCCGCCTTCCGCCTGCCGGTGCCAAAGCTTGCGCAGGTGACAATTTAATTGACTCAAACCACGCTTCTTGTGCTAAGAAAAACATCATAGAGTGGAGGTACTATGGATAGCCTATCCAACGCTCCCCTGGGAGCCAACAAACAGACCGGTCCGGACCTCTTGACCCTGCCCTTCGGGGGTCTTGGTTTGGACCTGGCAAAGGTCCGGCGCAAGGTGCGCGGACTCGTGCTTTTGCCCTTCGCCAAACGCGAAGCGCTGCGGCGCGAGCCCCGTCTTGATGCGCCCCCTGTGCTTTCCGGCTACCGCCTGCTGGTGCGGCTCAGCCGGGAGACGCTCGGCAGTTAAGGTTTACAACCCATAACAACGGAGGCCACATGAAGCTTTCGCGCAGAGGGTTCCTCAAACTCTCCGCCGCAGCG
>CAZXZF010000173.1:0-5913 GCA_964645095.1 uncultured Desulfocurvus sp.
CGGGGCGGGCGGGGAGCACGCTCCTTGGCCTCGTTGACGCGCAGGGTGCGGCCACCGAAGTCTTTGCCGTCCAGGGCCTCAATGGCCTTGGCGGCGCCTGCGTCCTCCATCTCCACAAAACCGAACCCACGGAAGCGGCCGGTCTCGCGGTCCATGACGAACTTGACCACCTGCACCTCGCCGTGAACGGCAAACAGGTCACGAATCTCATCTTCCTTGGCGCTGAAAGGCAAATTGCCAACATAAATGGACTTCATCGCTTCCTACTCCTCATGGAATACACAGGGAACCCGCCTTGTCCCGTCCGCCTGCGGCTCACCCAAAGTCGCGCGCAACGCTCCAAGCATGCCTTGACCTATTGCCGCAGTATCCCAGGCAAATAAAAACAGCAAGGGAAATTCGGCAAAAAAGCAGGCACTCGCAAAAAATAAATCCGCTGTGCTGTATTTTGTTCCAGACCTTGCACGTGGCCTTGCGCCAGGCCCTGCGCCCCAGGCCCTCAACCCTTGCGCCGCAACAGTGTCCCGCTGCCGCCCCAGGGGAACGGGCCCGCCTCAATCTTCGGCGCGCTGTCCAGCAGGTCCAAAAGCTGGCTGGCCTTCTCGATCTCCAACTCGGTGCGCGGCGTGGGCGAGGCCGTGAACGGGTCGCGCTCCGGGAAGGCGCTCTGCGGCAAAAGCAGGCTCTCGGCCCCGGCGGACAGCGCGTCCTGGGCCTTCTGCGCCAGTTCCGGCAGCAGGCCTGGGTCGTCGCCGCCGTCGCCGAGCAGCGTGCTGCGCACGGCCTGGGGGTTGGCGGTGAGCGCCTGCACAAAGCCGTCGGCCTGGAGCCAGAGCAGCTTGTCCTTGCCGCTCTCGGCCAGGCCCAGGCTGTTCAGGTCCAGGGCCCGGTCGCTGACGGGCTTGCGCCAGTCCTCGGCCAGGCCATTGCTGTGCAGAGGGGTGCGCAGCAGGTCGGCGTTCTTGGTCAGCAGGCCGCGCAGGTCGTTGTAGGCCGTGACCACGTCCGACAGGCCCTGGGACAGGAGGCCCAGCGGCGCGAGCACGGAGACCGGCACGACCTCGCCAAAGGTGCCAAACTGGTCCAGCGCCACCCGGCCCTGGTCGGCGCTGTACGCGCCCGGCGTGCGCGTCTGGTCAATCCCGTCGATGACCATGCGCCCGTCGCTGCCGGGCTGGGCCGTGACGTTCAGGCCCGTGGCCGAGAGGATGTTGGCCGTGGCGCCCGCGTTGTCGCCGCCGGAGAGGGTGAGCCGCCAGCCGGGCTTGGGGTCGTTCAGCCGGATCTCCAGGCCCGAGGCGTCGACCACGGCGTGCCGCGCGTCGGTGGTGGAGTCCCACACGCGCTTGGCCGGCACCAGCTGCGAAACCATGGACGGGCTGGCCGAGCCGAAGGCGCTCTTCATGTGCGCCAGCACATCGCCCCAGGTGTCCCCGGCGCTGACCACAATGTCCACGCTGCCCGAGAGCACGCTGCCTGAGGCCGGGCCAACGGCGTAGGCCACGGTGTAGGTGCCGGGGACGATGGTGGTGGCGGCCTCGGTGTCGTAGCCGCCGGTGCGCAAGGTCGTTGGCCGCGCCACGGACAGGCTGGTGAGCTGGTGCGTGCCGGTCTCGGCCGGGGCCAGAGGCGTCGTGGTGGCCGAGAGCTTGAGCGCTGCGGCCAGGTGCCCGGAGGTGTCGCTGAGGGTGGGGGCCTGGTCCATTCCGACGATAGCGGCACGGGTGCGGTTCACGCTGAGCGCCAGGAAGCTCCCCACGGGGATGACGCCCGGACCCGAAATGTCAGAGCTGAAGTTGCCGGAGCTGGTCTGGCTGCGCACCGCCGCGTCCACCTGCAGGGTGGAGCCGTTGACGGCGTCGGCCACGGCCTGGAGCACATCGGCGTTGGACTCGCCTGCGGCCACGGTGACGGACAGCTTGTCCGTTTTGCCGCCGAAACCAAGATTCATAGTGTAGGTGCCGGGGTCCAGGGTGGTCGGCGCGCTGGCCGTGAACCCGCGCGAGAGGAACTTGTCCTCCTGCAGAACGTTGGACGCGTCCGGCAGGGTCACGCCGAGGTCGGCCTTGCTGGCGCCGGGCTGCACGGCCAGGCGCGACTGCGTGGCAAAGGGGATGCCCTCGGTGGGCCAGGCAAAGGAGGAGGCCGTGTCGTTCAGGCGGCGCAGGGCGCTGTCCAGCCCGGCGGCCAGGGCGCCGCCCAGGCGCAGGCGGCGCGCCCCGGCATTGGCCTGCTGGTACTGCGCCGTGACCCGGGCGCTGGGCGAGACCCCTGCGGCCCCGGTCGATTGACCGTCAGTCCGCAGGCCCCCGTTCAGACCCCCGGTCACCCCCATCAGGGGCCCGGTCGCCGCTGCCGGCCATTTGATGCTCGTCATTGGCCGTGTCCTGGCCGCGCGCCGCGTCGTTTGCAGATCCCTGCTCAGGATAAAAGACGCGCTCCATGCACAGGCCCCAGGGCGGGGCTGTGGGCAGGGAGTGGTTGCGGTCGCGCCGCTCAAGGATTGATCGGACGTCTGCGGGCGCGACTTTACCCTTGCCCACGGCCACCAGGCAGCCCACGATGTTGCGCACCATCTGCTTGAGGAACCCGTCGCCCCGGATGCGCCAGGTGATCTCCGGCGCATCCGCCCCCCCCTCGCGCCACAGGGCCTGGACCGTGCGCACCGTGCCGCGCGGCCCCAGCGGCGTGCCCGCGTTCTGGAAGCTCTTGAAGTCATGGCTGCCGAGGAAGACCCCGGCGGCCTCGTCCATGGCCGCGAGGTCAAGGGGCGGCACGTCCCAGACGAAGCGGCGGCGCAGCGGGTTCACATGGCTGCGGTCATGCCAGAGGGTGTAGGCGTAGATCTTGGAGAGGGCGTCGTACTGGGCGTGGAAGCGCGGGTGCGCCACAACGGCCTCGAGCACGCGCACGTCGGGGCGCATGATGCCGTTGAGCGCCACGCGCCAGGGAATGCGCAGCAGGGACTCCGGGATGTCGAAATGGGCGCACTGGCCCAGCGCGTGGACCCCGGAGTCGGTGCGGCCAGCGCCCTGCACGGGCAGCCGGGCCCCGGCGATCCTGGCGATGGCGGCCTCGACCTCGCCCTGCACGGTGCGGTCGCGGGCCTGGAGCTGCCAGCCCGCGAAGTCGGTGCCGTCGTAGGCCAGGATGAGCTTGATGCGTGGCATGGGGCGGACGTAGCACAGCCCCGCACAGCCGTCCACGAGGGACTTCCGGGCGGGGCCGGGAGAATTTCGGTCTGGCGTTACTTGCCTGGGCCTTGCAGGGGCGTCTGGACCCTGGTCATGGCCTCGGTGAGCTTGGCGGCCTTGGGGGTCTTGACGAAGGTCATGATCTCGCCGGCAACCTTGGGCTTCATGCCGGTCAGAATCTTGACGGCAAGCTCCTCGTCCATGTTGGAGAGCACCTCGGCGGCCTGCTTGGGCTTCATGGCCATGTAGGTGTCCACCTGGCGCTTGATGCGCGCGTCCTTGAGCACGTCGGCCTGGTCCAGGACCGCCTTGATGGAGGCCTCGGCGCGCTTGAGTTCGGCCAGCTTGTCGTCGAGGCTCTTCTCCATGGAGGTCAGGGCGCGCTCCTTGGCCGCCACCTCGTCCTCGCGGCGCTTCAGGCTGCCGGCCTGCGGAGATTCCTTGACGTTGGCGCCGGGGATGGGGGTCTGGTCCAGCATGCCGGATTCGGCCTGGGCCGGGGCCGGGGCAAGGTCCTTGGCCGGAGCCGGGCCGGCCTTGCCCGTGGAGGCCGAAGCAGCAGTCGGAGCGGCGGCCAGGGCCTTGTCCAGGGGCAACAGCTCCTCGCCCTGGAGCTGCTCCCAGGTCTTGAGGCCCAGGGCGCCCAGCACGGTCAGCTTGAGCGCGGCCACGACCACGAGCAGCGCCAGGACCTTAAGGATCCTTGGGCTCATGGCGAAGCGTGGCCATCTCATCGAACTCTTTTTGCTCTGCGAGGTTTTCCGCGACATGGTGTTTTTTCGCCTGCCTGTCCTTGAGTTTTTCCAGGAGTTTCTTTTCCCTGGAGCGGAGCACGGCTTCCTGGCGGCAAGTTTGCAAAATAAGGGCCAGCCTTTGCAACTCGGCCCTCGCAGCGGAAAGGTCGCGCTCCAGGGCCTGGCGGTACTGCATCCACAGCCAGATATCCGCCTGGGTGGCCTGGGCCCCGAAGCCTTGGTCCAGATGCGCGGCCAGGCGCGTCTCCACGCCCTTCAGGACCTCTTCCTGGGCCTTGTGCCGGGCCTGCGCCTGGGCCAGGGCCATGCGCGCCTGGTCCTCCAGCTGACGGCGGTATTCGAGCACCTTTTCCAGGCGAAAGACGAAGGGCTTGGCCATGGCCGGGTCATGCCACGAACCACGGCCCCAGGCAAGGGCCGGGCAGGGTCCGGACCAAGGCCGGGCACTTGTGCCTGGGGCCGCTTGGGTGTACATCCAGACGTCCCACAAAGCCCGGCACGAGCCACGCAAGGAGAGCCATGACCGCTGCGCCCCGCGCCCTCATCTTCGACCTGGACGGCACCCTCCTGAACACCCTGGAGGACCTGGCCGACTCCGGCAACGCCGCCCTGGCCGCCCTCGGCCTGCCCGGACACCCGGTGGACGCCTACCGCCTGTTCGTGGGCCTGGGCGTGGCCGAGCTGGTGCTGCGCATGCTGCCCCAGGCGCAGCGCGACGAGGCCACCTGCAAGCGCGCCGGGACCTTGCTCGTGGCCGAGTACAGCCAGCGCTGGAAAGCCAAGACCCGGCCCTACCCCGGCATCCCGGAACTGCTCCAGGCCCTGCTGGCCTTGAGCCTGCCCCTGTGCGTGCTCAGCAACAAGCCGCAGGACTACACCGAGCTCACCGTGCGCGAGTTCTTTCCCGGCCTGCCCTTCACCCAGGTGCGCGGGGCCAGGCCTGGTGTTCCGAACAAGCCGCACCCGGCCGGAGCCCTGGCCCTGGCTGGCGAACTCGACGTCGCACCGGGCCGGATCGCCTTCGTGGGCGACTCGGCCACGGACATGAAAACCGCGCGCGGCGCGGGCATGCTCCCGGTGGGCGTGCTCTGGGGCTTCCGCGACGCGGCCGAGCTGACCGCAAACGGCGCGCGGCACCTGCTTGAGGCGCCCGCCGACCTGCTGCCCCTGCTTGGCCCGCCCCTGCGCGAGAGAGGCTAGCCCGTGCCCGTGCCCGGCGCCCAGGACATGGACCTGCTGCACGCCGTGGACGTGGGCGTGCTGGTGCTCGATGCCGCCACGGGCCGGGTGCTCACGGCCAACGCCAAGGCCCAGGCCCTGCTCGGCCGCACCGACGCCCTGCCCCTGCTCCCCGGGCTGTTCGCCCCGGGCGAGGTGTCCCTTGAGGAGCTTTCCGCCGGGGTGAGCGGACGCGAGTGCCGCGTCTTCGGCGCCCTGGGCCTGCCCATCTCCGCGCTCCTGACCTCGCGCCCCCTGGCCCAGGGCGGCCGCCGGCTGCTCATCCTGACCCTGGCCGACCTCTCCGTCCTCAAGCGCGCCGAGGCCCGGTTCCAGGGCTTCTTTGAAAACATCATCGAGGGCGTGTTCCAGTCCACCCCAGGCGGCACCTTCCTCGTGGTCAACCCGGCCCTGGCCGAGATTCTGGGCTTTGACAGCGTGGATGAGCTGATCAACCATTTCCGCGACCTGCGCTCCCAGCTCTACGTGGACCCGCAGGACCGCGACACCATGCTGCGCATCCTGCGCGAACAGGGCCGGATCAAGGACTTCGAAACGCGCTTCCACTGCAAGGACGGCTCGGCCAAGTGGATCTCCCTCACCGCGCGCGAGGTGCGCGACCCCTCCACGGGCGAGCTGTTGTACATCGAAGGCCTGAACATCGACATCAGCGCGCGCAAACTGGTGGAATGCGCCCTGCGCGAGAGCGAGGAGAATTTCCGCCACACCTTCGACCAGTCGCCCAT
>CAZXZF010000174.1:0-5896 GCA_964645095.1 uncultured Desulfocurvus sp.
CGGCGGCGGCACGGGCATGAGCCCCTGGAACATGATGGAGACCTGGGGCGTGCCGAGCATCCTGCTGCACGCCAAGGCCCGCGAATACGCTGCCATGCTCGCCGCCCGCGGCCGCAAGGTCGTGGACCTGTCCTTTGCCGGCGGCTTTGCCCGCGAAGACCACGTCTTCAAGGCCATGGCCCTGGGCGCGCCCTACGCCAAGCTCATCTGCATGGGCCGCGCCATCATGATCCCCGGCTTCGTGGGCGCAAACATCGAGGGCGCGCTGCATCCCGAGCGCAAGGCCCAGGTCCACGGCAACTGGGACATCATGCCCAAGCTCATCAACGATCTGGGCACGTCGCCGGAGCAGATCTTCGCCAACTACGAGGATGTGAAGAAGAAGGTGGGTTCCAAGGAGATCAAGAACATCCCCTACGGCGCCATCGCCTTCTGCACCTTTGCCGACAAGCTCTCCGCCGGGCTGCAGCAGCTGCTGGCCGGGGCGCGCCGGTTCTCCCTGCCGGAATTGAGCCGTTGCGACATCTCCGCCGCCAACCGCGAGACCGCGCTGGAGACGGGCATCGGCTTCATCACCGATGTTCAGGATGAGATTGCCAGGAAGATCCTGGAGTCCTGATCCGGAAGAGGCCCCTCCCTGCTGGGGGGTGGGGTGGGGCCTCCACCCTGGGCTTGGCGCAGCCGGGTGGGCATGCTATCGTCCGCACGTTCCCCTCAAATGATCATGGGCACCAGGCGGAGAGAATGCTCGACACGCGCAGAACCAAGGCTCAACTCATCGAGGAGCTCCAGCGGCTTCTTGAAAATGAAGTCTACACGGCAGCCCTTGCCGAGGAGCACGAGCGCGTCGAGCGTGCCCTGCGCGAGCGCGTGAAGGAGCTGAACTGCCTGTACGGCATCTCGCATCTGGCGCAAAACCGGGAGCTGTCCCTGAAGGAGTTCATCCGTCAGGTGGGGGAACTGGTTTGCGCCTCCTGGCAGTACCCGGAAATCACCTGCGCCCGCATCCGCATCGGCGCCCTGGATATTCGCACGCACAACTTCCGCCAGAGCCGATGGAGCCAGACCAGCCCGATGTACATTCAGGAAGAGTGCATCGGCGAAATCAACGTCTGCTACCTGGAGCAGCGCCCGGAGAGCGACGAGGGACCATTCCTGCGCGAGGAGCGCCACCTCATCGACGCCGTGGCGCACAAGCTCGGAAGCCTGGTGCAGGCCAGCCGGACCGAGTCCCACATGCGCAGGCTCTCCCGCGAGCTCATCAAGGCCCAGGAGAACGAGCGCCTGCGCATCGCCACCGAACTGCACGACCACCTGGCCCAGGATCTGGCCGCCCTCAAGCTGGACCTGGGGGGGCTCATGGAGCAGCCCCCGGCCCCGGGTCCGCCCTTGCAGGACTGTCTGGCCGAGCTGACGCAGAGGCTCTCCGGGGCCATCACGGCCATCCGCAACCTGGCCTACGACCTGCTTCCGCCGGGCCTTGAGGATCTGGGCCTGGTGCGCACCCTGGCGCGCTATTGCGCGGACTTCGCCAGCCGGAGCGGGCTCGTGGTGGACTTTTTCGCCGACGGCATGGACGGGGTGCGCCTGGGCTTCGAGACGCAGATCAACATGTACCGGCTGGTCCAGGAGTCCCTGACCAATGTGCGCAAGCACGCACAGGCGAGACAGGCCACGGTGCGCCTCATCCACTCGTACCCGAGCGTCATCGTGCGCATCGAGGACGACGGGCAGGGTGTGGACCTGGAGCACCGCCTGGACGAGTTCTATCAGGCCAAGAAGATGGGCATTTGGGGCATGCGCGAACGGGCCAGGCTGCTTGGCGGCCGCATCACCCTGCGCTCACGCCCGGGCCAGGGCATGCGCATCCACATCGAGATACCCTTGGAGAGCGTGAACAATGGTGCGTAAACACAAGCTGCTGATCATCGACGACCACCCCATGTTCCGTGACGGGGTGAAGACCATCGTCCGGGCCAATCCCGCCTACGACATCATCGCCGAGGCCGGGACCTGCGCCGAGGGCCTGGCTTTGGCCAGGAGCCTTGAGCCCGGCCTGGTCATCGTGGACATCTCCCTGCCCGACGGCAACGGCATCGACCTGGCGCGCGACATTCTGGCCTACGCGCCGCAAACCAGGGTGCTCATGCTCAGCATGCATTCCAAGGTGGAATTCATCGCCACGGCCTTCCAGGCCGGGGTCTCGGCCTATCTGGCCAAGGACTCCAGCCGGGACCAGTTGCTTCAGGCCCTGGACGCTGCGGTGGCGGGCAGGCAGTATCTGGACGCTTCGCTCTCGCCCAGGGTGGTCAGCGAACTGCTCTCGCGCTCCGGCTCGGAGACGCGCATGGCCGACGCCTCCTACGGCAGGCTCTCGCGGCGGGAGCAGCAGGTGCTGCGGCTTCTGGCCGAGGGCCAGGCCCCGGCGGCCATCGCCGAGCGCCTGTTCATCTCCCGCAAGACCGTGGAAAACCACCGCACCAACATTCTGCACAAGCTCGGCATCAAGAGCCCGGTGGCCCTGGTGCGCTACGCCGCGCGCATGGGGCTCATCGACCTGGATACGGTGGATTGAAACGGCCGCAGGCGCCCCAGTGTCCCGAGTTCTCGCCACCATGAAAAAGACCCCGCCTGGCCGTGAAGCCTTGCGGGGTCTCGTCTTTTCTGGAGCCAGCGAGGAGAATCGAACTCCTGACCTGCTGATTACGAATCAGCTGCTCTGCCGTCTGAGCTACGCTGGCCTGACCGGCTTGCTTGATATCCGAGGGGCGTCCTACGGGTCAAGGGGTTTGTGCGTCAATCGAACCTGTGGCCGCGCCGGTGTTCCCAGATGGGGATCATGGGCAGCAGATCGCCCGGCTCCTTCAGCCCGGAGACGATGAGCAGGCCCTGGGCCTCGATCATGTCCCGGCGCGTTTCGCGGGTCCTGTCCAGAAGCGGGGTGGCGTGCAGCTCCGAGCCGTGCGGCGCGATGGTGCAGGGCACCAGCTTCTCCCAGCCGGGCTGGGCCAGGGGCGGCATGATGAGCGGCCGCGCCAGCACGGGGCTGGGCACGGGCAGGGTGCGGCCGCGCATCCAGCACACCGCCGGGAGCACCAGTGCGTGCATCAGGGCGAACACGGCCCAGGGCGTGCCTGGCAGGGCAAAAAGGATGCTGCGCCCGCGCACGGCGGCGAAAAAACTTTTGCCTGGCGTCAGCGCCACGCCATTGAACAGCGGAGTGAACCCGGCCAGGGTTGCCGCGCGCAGGATGAAATCGCGCTGGCCGGGCCCGGTGCCGCCCGTGGTCACGATGCAGTCGCAGTCGGTCAATTCGCGCAGGCGTCCGGCGATGTGCTCCAGGCCGTTGGCGCAGACCTCGCCCAGCACCTGATCCACACCGCGCAGGCGCAGCAGCCCCGCCGCCAGCAGCAGGTTGTCCGCAGGCATGCGTCCGTTCCCGTCCAGGACGTCCAGGGCCGCCAGTTCGTTGCCGATGGCGAGCACGCTGGTTTTTGGCGCCTTATAGGCCTCTGTCTTCAGGATGCCTGACACGGCCAGGGCTGCCAGCACTGCCGGGGTGAAGTCCTCGCCGCGCCGGATGATGCGCGTCCCGGCCTTGATGTCGCTCCCGGCTGGGCAGACGTGCAGGCCGGGCTGCAGCTCGCGGGTCAGGACCAGCCTGCCGTCCACGACCTCGGCGTCCTCCGAGCCCACGGCGCAGTCCGCGCCGGCGGGGATCTGCCCGCCGGTGAACATGACCACGGCCTTTCCCGGCGGCAGGGGCGATGTGCTGGTGCTGCTGGGCCGGATCTCGCCATTTATGCCAAAGCGGACCGGCGCCTCCGGGGACGCGCCCTGGGTCGCCCGGCTGTCCAGCGCGAAGCCGTCCACTGTGGCTTTGGGCAGGACCGGGCTGGCGTGGGCGGCGAAGAGGTCGCGCGCGCAGACCAGGGCCAGGGCCTCGGTGACGTGCACGGGCTGCGTCTGCGGCGGATGGGCCTGGAGGTGGTGGCGGATGTGCTCCAGGGCCAGGTCACGTGAGATGCGCTGGTCGTTCATGAATCCTCCTGATCTGGCACTGCTCCGCCTGCGCCGGGAGGGATGGTCCGGGCGGTCTGCCTGAGCAGCTCCAGCTCCTCCGGGGTGTTGGCGTTGAGAAAGCTCACCAGGCCCGGGTCGGCCTGCAGCAAGTTTTCCACCGGCAGGGGCGAGACGCGGACCTTGTCGAAGAAGCGGACGATCTTGTAGTCCCCCCGGTCCAGCTGGTCCTCGATGTGCGGCAGGCAGCGGCGGGAATACAGGGCGCAGAGCGGCTCGAAATAGCCGTCGGGCTTGATCGGCAGCACAACGTCGTCCTCCGGGCGCAAATGGGCCAGCAGGGCGGTGAGCAGCGCCGGGCGCAACAGCGGGGAGTCGCAGGCGGTGATGAAGACGTGCTCTGTCCGGGCCTGCGCCAGGGCCGTGCGGATGCCGGTGAGGGAGCTGCGCGCCGGGCAGGCGTCGAGAACCAGCCGCCAGGGTGCTCCCGCCTGCAGGGCCTGGAAGGCTTCGGGCTCCTTGGCCACCAGCAGAATCTCGGCGAAGCGGCCGGAGAGGACGCCCGCAAGGGTGTCCAGAATGGTCCGTCCGCCCACCTCAAGCAGGGCCTTGGTGGCGCCGCCCATGCGTATTGCCGCGCCCCCGGCCAGGATGGCGGCGGTGCAGGGCAGGGGAGAAGTGTTGGCATCGGCACTGCGCATTCTTGTGTATAGATTGAATTCGACGTGCGGGCAACCACCAGGGCCATCATTTGCTGCGGAAAGATCGCCCGCACGTGGTTGAGCCCCTTGAGGCGCAGGCCTGGACTGTGTATTCAGTCATACAGGCGACCCGCCAAGAACCATTGATCACCGGAGACATGAGTGGATCAGCGCGCCCTGCACGCATTCTTCGCCCCGCGAACCGTGGCCGTCATCGGCGCCTCGGCCACGCCCGGCAAGATCGGGCACAGCGTGGTCACGAACATGCTGGCCGCAGGCTTCAAGGGCCGCCTGTTCCCGGTGAATCCCAAGGGCGGCAGCATCGAGGGCCTGAGCGTGGCGCGCGGCGTGTCCGAGCTGCCGGGCGGCATCGACCTGGCGGTCATCGCCGTGCCCAGGGACAAGGTTCTCCCCGTCCTGGAGGAGCTGGCCGCCAAGGGGCTCAAGTCGGCCATCGTCATCACTGCGGGCTTCCGCGAGGTGGGCCGCGAGGGCTTTGACCTGGAGCAGAAGATGGCCGAGCTGGCGAAAAGCCACGGCATCGCCCTGCTTGGCCCCAACTGCCTGGGCATGATGAACACCGCCCTGGGCATCAACGCGTCCTTTTCCGCCACCCAGCCGCTCATGGGCGACCTGGCCTTCTGCTCCCAGTCCGGCGCGCTGTGCGTGGCCATCCTGGACTGGGCCAGGGGCGAGAACATCGGCTTCTCCAAGTTCGTGAGCCTGGGCAACAAGGCCGTGCTCAATGAGACGCACATGCTGCGTTACCTGGGCGCGGACCCGGCCTCCAAGGTCATCCTGGGCTACCTTGAGAACGTGGAGAACGGCGAGGAGTTTCTGCGCACCGCCAGGCAGGTCTGCCGCACCAAGCCCGTGATCATGCTCAAGGCCGGATCCACCGCCGCCGGAGCCAAGGCCGCCAGTTCGCACACCGGAGCCATCGCCGGATCGGACAAGGCCTACGAGACGGCCTTCCGGCAGTCCGGCATCGTGCGCGCCCGCGACGTGGAGTCCCTGTTCTGCCTGGCCGAGGCCTTTGCCAACCTGCCCCTGCCCAAGGGCCCCAACGTGGCCATTGTGACCAATTCCGGCGGGCCGGGCATCCTGGCCGCCGACGCCTGCGAAAAGACGCGCCTGCACATGGCCCGGCTCTCGCCCGAGACCATCCAGCGCCT
>CAZXZF010000175.1:0-5848 GCA_964645095.1 uncultured Desulfocurvus sp.
ACGAGCGCAAGGAATACTTCCTGCCGCAGCTCTTGCGCTCGGCCGAGGCCATGCAGGCCGGATTCGCGCGATTGGAACCGCTGCTCCTGGCTTCGGGCCGGGCCGAGAAAAAGACCCCGGTGGTCATGGCAACCGTTGAGGGCGACATCCACGACATCGGCAAGAACATCGTCTGCCTGATGCTGAAAAACCACGGCTTCGAGGTGCATGACCTCGGGAAAGACGTGCCCGCCGTGCGGGTCGTGGACGAGGCCGAGCGCGTCGGGGCCAAGGTCATCGGGCTCTCGGCCTTGATGACCACGACCATGGTGCGCATGGCCGACACCGTGCGCCTGGTGCACGAGCGCGGGCTGAATATTAAGGTGATGATCGGCGGGGCCGTGGTCACCGAGGCCTTTGCCGCGTCCATCAAGGCCGACGGCTTCTCGCGCGACGCCGTGGCCGCCGTGAAGCTGGCCGCGGAGCTGTCCGGCAGGCGCTAGGCCCTGTTGCCAACCGTTGGATTTTGTTCCCTGGCGAGGCGAAATCTTCCGGAGGGCCTGGGAGGGTGCTCGTGCGGTACAGCCCTGGCCTCTCTTCGGCTCGCCAAGGCATCCAGGGGCGATAAGGCGCTTCTGGAGACTGGACCCAGGCCGGTTACCGGGCAGATACCAGGACGGGCGACCAGGACGGACAACCGGGCGGATCACTCGTCCGGTCACCTGCCTGATCACCAGCCCTGCCGCCGAACAGCCCGCCTGGGCCTTTGCGTCTGGCGCGGCTTTCTGCTACATGCGCGGCAGACGTCATGACGCCGCCCCCCACACAGCGGCTTTGCAGAGGACACCAATGACCAAGACCCTCTTGAAATACGCGCTCCTGCTCGTGCTGGGCTTAAGCCTGGGCCTTTTGCCCGCCTGCTCCGGCGCGGCCAAGCCGGGCGCCCCGGAAAAGATCGAAACCGTGGACATGTCCGGCGTGGAGAAGCGCATCGCGGCCAACAAGGGCAAGGTCACGCTGATCATGTTCTGGGCCACCTGGTGCCCGGCCTGCAAGACCGAGCTGCCCGTGCTGGAGCAGCTGCGCGCCAAGTATCCCAAGGACGTGCTGGACATCCTGGCCCTGAGCGTGGACGACACCGACCAGGCCATGCGTGAGTACCTGAAGTCCCGGCCCACGACCCTGACCGTGCTCATGGCCAAGGGCGACGTGAGCACCGAGTTCGGCGTGCGCAGCATCCCCAACCTGGTCATCTTCGACGGCGAGGGCAAGGTGGCCTTCAACAGCGCCGGGGCCTATCCCTTTGAAATGCTGGACCCGGTCATCAGCCAGCTGGTGAAGGGCCCGTGAGCGCGCCCGTGAACTACCGGCTGCGCAAGGCGCGCATCACCGACGTCAAGGGCATCCACAAACTTTTGATGACCCCCACCGGAGACGACGGCCTGGTGCTGCCGCGCTCCTTCAACCAGCTCTACAGCCACCTGCGCGACTTCTTCGTCATCGTCGGCCCTGAGGACGAAACCGTGCTGGCCTGCTGCGCGCTGTCCATCAGCTGGGAAAACCTGGCCGAGGTGCGCTCCCTGGTTGTGGCCCGCAACGAGCGGGGCCAGGGCCTGGCCCGCAAGCTGGTGGAGGCCTGCCTGTCCGACGCCGTGACGCTGGGCATCTACCGCGTCTTCGCCCTGACCAACACCGTGACCTTTTTCGAGCACATGGGCTTTGCCGAGACCAGCAAGGACAGCCTGCCCCAGAAGGTCTGGAGCGACTGCCTGAACTGCCCGCGCTTCCCGGACTGCGACGAGATCGCCATGATCATGGAGCTGTAGCAAATGGCCCACAGGATGCTGCCCGTCATCCCCGCCGCCGACATCCAGAGGCGCGTGGCCGAGCTTGGCGCGGAGATCAGCGCCCGCTACAAGGGCCAGCCCCTGGTCTGCGTGTGCGTGCTCAAGGGCGCGTTCTTGTTCTTCGCCGATCTGGTGCGCCACATCGACATCGGCACGGGCGGCCCGGAGATCGACTTCGTGCGCCTTGCCAGCTACGGCGGCTCCACCAGCCGGGGCCGCCAGGCCGTGTTCACCAAGGATCTGGAAGTGGACGTGGCGGGCAAGCACGTGCTGGTGGTGGAGGATATCGTGGACACGGGCCGCAGCGCGGAGTTCCTGCTGCACGTGCTGGGGAAGCGCGGCGCGGCGAGTTTGAAAATTTGCGCTTTTGTTGATAAGCATGAGCGCAGGGAAGTCGGGGTCACGGTTGACTTTGCCGGGTTCCCCATTCAAAAGGGATTCATCGTGGGATACGGCATGGATTACGCGGAAAAGTACCGCGAACTGGACGCCGTGTACGAACTCGTCCCGGAATAGGGGCGTTGGAGCTAGAGAACAGCCATGATTGTCGCCTGCCCGAAATGCGAGAGCAAATACAACCTCCCTGAGGACAAGATCGCGCCCACCGGCTCCAAGGTCCGCTGCGCGAAGTGCCAACACGTCTTCACCGCCATGCCCCCGGGCAAGGACTTCGACGCCGAGCTGAGCGGCCTGCAGGCCGCCGAGGCGCCGGCTCCGCCGCCTGCCGCGCCAAAGCCCCAGGCCCCGGCCGCCCCGGCCCAGAAGATGCCCTGGGACGACGACGAGCCTGCCGCCGGGCCTGCTGAAGACAGCGCCGGGCCAGCCAAGAAGATGCCCTGGGACGACGAGCCCGCTGCCGGGCCAGCCGGAGATTCCAGTGGCGATGACGCGCCCGCTGCCGGACCGGCCAAGAAGATGCCCTGGGACGACGACGAGCCCGCCGCCGGGCCTGCAGCCGGAATGGGGAACGACGAGCCCGCTGGCCGCGCGCCCGGCCGCTTCGACGACGACCCCACAGGCACGGGCTCTGCGCAGAAGTCCGGGTCCAAGGACGACGATTTCCTGAACTCCCTGGGCGGCGGGGGCGACTCCCTCAGCCTGGACAAGCAGGCCGGGGCGGCAAGCTCCAAAAAAAAGTGGATCATCCTGGGCGCGGTGCTGGCGCTTCTGGCCCTGTGCGGCGCGGGCCTGTTCATCTTCAAGCCCTGGACCAAGATGAACATCCCCTTCCTAAGCTCGCTCACCGGCAAGCCCGCGGCCGCGACCGACAACGCCGAGAAGGTCAAGGACATCGCCCTGCGCAACGTCCGCCAGTATTACATCCCCAACGAGAAGGCGGGCCAGATCTTCGTTGTCGAGGGCAAGGCCGTAAACAACTTCGCCACGCCCAAGGAACGCATCAAGGTCGAGATCTCGCTCTTCGACGAGAAGGGCCGCGTGCTGGTCTCCAAGCAGCTGCTCTGCGGCAACACCCTCTCGCAGTTCCAGCTGCAGGTGCAGAGCGAGGAGGAGATCAACTCCAGCCTGGCCTCCGAGGTCGGCATCCTGACCAGCAACACCTTCCTCAAGACCGGCATGGACACGCCGTTCATGGCCATCTTCTTCAAGCCGCCAGACACGGTCAAGGAGTTCGGCGTCAAGGTCATCGACGCCCTGAACCCGAAGTAGGCGGGGCAACACAACACGACGGCACCAGACGCCGGGGCAGGGCGAAACACCCCGCCCCGGCGTCTTCTTTCCACCGACAGCACAATCCCACGGGGCCGCCATGAACCGCACACCCTACACCATCGCGCTCATCCAGACCGGCTGCCGCGCAAGCGCCGAGGAGAACCTGGCCGCGCACCTGGACCTGGCCGAGCGCGCCGCCAGCCTCGGCGCTGACGTCATCTGCCTGCAGGAGCTCTTCCTCGGCCCGTACTTCTGCCAGCAGGAAGACGCGCGCCTCTTCGACCTGGCCGAGCCGGTGCCCGGCCCCACCACCAAGGCCTTCGGCAAGCTCGCCAAGAAGACCGGCACGGCCATCGTGGTCTCGGTCTTCGAGAAGCGCGCGCCCGGGCTCTACCACAACACCGCCGCAGTGCTGGGCCGCGAGGGCGATGTGCTTGGCGTGTACCGCAAGATGCACATCCCCGACGACCCGGCCTTCTTCGAGAAGTTCTACTTCACCCCCGGCGACCTGGGCTTCCTGGCCGTGGACACCCACGTGGGGCGCATCGGCGTGTGCGTGTGCTGGGACCAGTGGTATCCCGAGGCCGCGCGCCTGACCGCGCTCAAAGGGGCGGAGATCATCTTCTACCCCACGGCCATCGGCTGGCACCCGCTCGAAAAGGACCTCGTGGGCGACGAACAGAAGAGCGCCTGGACCACCGTGCAGCGCGGCCACGCCGTGGCCAACGGGGTATACATCGCCGCAGCCAACCGCATCGGCTTCGAGAAGCCGCTTTCTGACGGCCACAACGCCCAGGGCGCGGGCATCGAGTTCTGGGGTTCGAGCTTCGTGGCCGGGCCAGCCGGGGAGATCACCGCCCTGGCCAACACCGACGAGGAAACCATCCTGTTGGCCCAGGTGGACCCGGAGCGCATCGAAACCGTGCGCCGGGGCTGGCCGTTCCTGCGCGACCGCCGCATCGACGCCTACGACGCGCTGACCAGGCGCTTTGACGACTGACGGCCAAGGCTCCCCTGCGCCGTCAGCTGCGGCCAGCACAGACCGACCTGCACCGGAGGCGCTCATGAAGCAGTTCTGCAAGCTCCTGCTGAGCTTTGCGCCCTGGGTAGCCTTTCTGGCCATCGCCCACGGCAGCCTGCTGCGGCTCAAGGTCGGGCTGGTGGTGGCCGCCGTGCTCAGCGTGGCCATGGCCGTGCTGCGCCTGCACCGGGGCGTCATCCTGTGGGTGGGCAGCGCCTTCTTCGCCTACGCCAGCGTGGCCGTCCTCGGCTTCGAGCACATGTGGACCATCAACAACATGGCCATCCTGGCCCACGCGGCCCTGGCCCTAGGCATCTGGATCACCCTGTTCCTGGGCAGGCCCTTCACCCTGGAGTACGCCCGCGAGAATATTGATCCCAGCCTGTGGCAGCACCCCGTGTTCCTGCGCACCAACCGCATCCTCACCTCTGTCTGGGGCGCCGTGTTCACCATCAACACCGTTGTGGCCTGGCTCAAAACCCATGACAAGTCCCTGCCCTGGTGGGGCTATGAGGTCGCCTCAAACGCCTTCCTGCTCTCGGCCATCGTTGTGAGCAGCGTGTACCCGGAGCTGGTCAAGCGCCGCCGCCAGACCCATACCGCGCAGGCGGGCTGACCGCTCTCCCCAGGCCCAGGCCCAGGCCCAGGCCGATGGGGGCTCCAGGGGGCCTTGAGGCCCCTTGGCCGCCGGAGGCTGTCCCTTCTCCTCCTGCCATCCACCGGCACAAACTTTGCCCTGCCCCCTTGCGCCTGCCGCCAAGGTGCGTATTTTACACGAATGCGCCAGGCCCCCGCCGACAAGAGAGGCCCGCGCCAAACGACTTTTTTGGAGTTGCGCCATGTGGGAATATACGGACATCGTCAAGGAACACTTCCTGAACCCGAAGAACGTCGGCGAGATGAAGGACGCCTCCTGCGTGGGCGAGGTCGGGTCCATCGCCTGCGGCGACGCGCTCAAGCTGTTCCTCAAGATCGAGGACAACATCATCCAGGACGCCAGCTTCCAGACCTTTGGCTGCGCCAGCGCCATCGCCTCGAGCAGCGCGCTCACCGAGCTGGTCAAGGGCAAGACCGTGGACGAGGCCATGAAGATCACCAACAAGGACATCGCCGCGGCCCTGGGCGGCCTGCCCAAGGAGAAGATGCACTGCTCGGTCATGGGCCAGGAGGCCCTTGAGGCGGCCATCAAGTCCTGGCGCGGCGAGGCCGTGGCCAGCCAGGAGCATTCCGAGGGCGAGATCGTCTGCGAGTGCTTCGGCGTCACCGACGAGCAGATCCTGCACGCCGTGCGCGAGAACGACCTCAAGACCATCGAGGACGTGACCTACTA
>CAZXZF010000176.1:0-5844 GCA_964645095.1 uncultured Desulfocurvus sp.
GGTCTGGCCGGTCTTGGCGTCGAGCACGTGCACGCCGCAGGCGATGCAGGGGTCGAAGCTGTGGACCGTGCGCAGGATCTCGACCGGGCGCTTGGGATCGAAGATCGGGGTGCCCATGAGGGCTTCCTCGACCGGACCCAGCTTGCCGGCGGCGCAACGGGGACCAAGGCTCCAGGTGGAGGGCACCACGAGCTGGAAGTTCTCGATCTTGCCCTTCTTGATCTTGATCCAGTGGGACAGAGCGCCGCGCGGGGCCTGCACGAAGCCAACGCCTTCGGCTTCACTCGGCATCTTCCACGGGGTGTACAGCTCGGAGTCGCCACCCTTGACGTTGCCGACCAGGGCGTCGAGCCAGGTCTGCATCTGGCCGGCGATGACCAGGCACTCGATGCCGCGGGCAGCGGTGCGGCCCAGGGTCGAGAACAGGGCCGAGGCGTCGACCTTCAGGTAGTCCAGCACGAACTTGACCGCGTCAACCGTGGGCTTGTGGCCCTTGGAGAAGGCGACCAGGACGGTGGCCAGGGGGCCGGTTTCGCAGGCTTCGCCCTTGTAGCGGGGGGCCTTCATCCAGGAGTAGCGGTCCTTGTCCTTGAGGTCGGTGTACTTGGGCTCGGTGACGCCGTTGAACGGGTGGTGGGCCTTGTCGCCCACGTACCAGCTGTGCTTCACGTGCTCCTGGATCTCTTTCTGGTCCATGGCCTGGGGCTTGGCGATGTCGCGCTTCATGATCACGCCGGGGGCGAAGAAGCGGGAATCCAGGTTGTACTCGTCGGTGGGGAACTCGCCGAAGCTGATGAAGTTGCTGGTGCCGCCGATGCTGGCCCAATCTTTGTAGAAGCTGGCCACGGCGAGCAGGTCGGGGATGTAGAAGTCCTTGATGAAGGCCACGACTTCGTCGGTCAGGGCCTTGTACTCGGCGATGCGGTCGGGCTTCAGCGCCTCGTAGTTGGTGACGCCGCCGACAACGGTGAACTGGGTGTGCGGGTTCTTGGCGCCGAAAATGGCCATGGCGCGGGCGGCCTTGACCTGCATGTGCAGGGCGTCAAGGTAGTGCTTCACGGCCATGAGGTCGGCCTCGGCGGGCAGGTAGTAGGCCTCGTTCTTCTTCTCGCCCAGGAAGTAGGCGTTGGTGAAGATGCCGAGCTTGCCGGAGTCGACCAGGGCCTTGACCTTGGTCTGGACGGCCTTGAACTGGTCGGCGGTCTCCTTGCGGTTCGGGGAGAGGCTGTTGGACAGCGCGGCGGTCTTGACGGGGTCGGCCTGCAGGGCGTTGGCCACGTTGACCCAGTCCAGCGCGTGCAGGTGGTAGAAGTGCACGATGTGGTCGTGCAGGAACTGCGAACCCATGACCAGGTTGCGCATGATGGTGGCGTTCTTCGGGATCTTCACCTTGACGGCGTTGTCGACCGCGCGGGTGGAGGCCAGGGCGTGCACGTAGGTGCAGACGCCGCAGGCGCGCTGGGTGAAGTGCTGGGCGTCGCGGGGATCGCGGCCCTTGAGGATGATTTCGAGGCCGCGGAACAGCTGGGAGCTGCTGCGGACATCGACGATTTTGCCGTTCTCGACGGTGGCGTCGATGCGCAGGTGGCCTTCAATACGAGTGACCGGGTCGACAATGACCGGGCCGGAGAAGTTGCTCTGGGGCGTTTTGGGCGCCATATTTAAGTCCTCCTTAAATGATTAGGTGCAGCGAGAAGGCTGACAATTCCGAGAAATAACGACCGAGCCTATTTCTCCATCTCGTAGAACGGGCTCATCTTATCCCAGAAATTGGGCTCGCTGCAGCCGATGCAGGGGTGACCAGCCTGAACGGGCCAGTTCACGCCGACGCCCTTGTCCAGGGGATTGAACTTCTTGGTCGGGCAGTTGTTGTAGGTGGAGGGACCCTTGCAGCCGAGCTTGTACAGGCACCAGCCCTTCTTGGCCTCGGGGGAGTCGAAGGACATGGCGAACTGCTCCTTCTCGAAGAAGGGCTGACGCTCGCACTTGTCGTGCACGGTCTCGCCGAAGAAGACGACGGGACGCAGGTCGGCGTCGAGCTTGGGCAGCGGGGCCTTCTTGGTGACGGTCATGATGGCCGCGACCACGGTGCCGACCAGGTTGTACGGGTTGGGCGGGCAGCCGGGAACGTTGATGACCAGGTTCTTGGGGAACACGGCCTTGACGCCCTTGGCGTCGGTCGGGTTCGGCTTGGCGGCCTGCACGCCGCCGTAGGCGGCGCAGGTGCCGTAGGCGATGGTGGCCAGGCAGTTCTTGTTGCCCAGGACGTCCTTGCAGATGTCGACCATGGTGCGTCCGCCGACCATGCCGTAGATGCCCTTGTCCTTCAGGGGGATGCCGCCCTCGATGACCACGAGGTAAGGCTTCTTCATGGCGTCGTGCAGGGCCTTCTCGGCCATTTCACCGGCGGCGGCCATGATGGTCTCCTGGTACTCCAGGGAGATGACATCGAGGATCAGGGTATCGATGTAGGCAGTCTTGCCGTCAATGGATGCCATGCGCAGGATGGACTCGGAGCAGCCCGTGCACTCTGCGTTGTGCAGCCAGATGACCGACGGACGAGTGTCGGCCGTCAGCGCAGCCGCGACCTCGGTGGCATAAGCAGGCCCCATGCCCATGGTCGCCGCGATGACGCCGCAGAATTTCATGAAGTCGCGGCGGGAAACGCCACTCTCTTCAAGGCGTTTTTCGGCGTTGGGCAAGCCATGTCCTACGGAAATCTTCATACAACACCTCCAGATTATAATGATACGTGACAGGAACGCCTTGTAAACTCTTGACAATATGGCAGCGTGACACAAAAAACCTAACCGTGCCACACTTGCCATACGAATCTTGCAACAATTAGCAAGCGAAACAGTGGGTTAGCTTGGGAAGCCAATACATGGGTCCAAGGACAATGGCAAGGGGGGAACGCAAAAAAATCACGCCCCAATAACCTTACAGAGACTTGGCACTAGCGACAACAACTTGAAATCACGGCATATTTCTGAAAAGGCACAGACACATTGACCTGCCCACCCGACATCGGCCATAGTCACGCGGGAGACAACATGAACGCGCACGCAGCCCTGCCCTGGCGCAAAATCACCCTTGTCCTGCCCCGCCGGGGCGGCGCCACCCTCGCTGTGCCCGTCCCGTTGCCCGCGGCCCCGGCCATCTTTGTCGACATCCTGCCCGCCGTGCGCGCCGTGGCCGACGCCCTCCAGGACGAGGCCCAGCGGACCGTGGCCGGGATGGGGCGGCCCATCCGTTGCGGCTGCGGGTGCGCGGCCTGCTGCAACCACCTGGTGATGCTCGGCGAGGCCGAGGCCCTGGGCCTGCTGCGCACCCTGCACGCCCTGCCAAAGGACCAGCAGGCCCGCGTCAGCGCGCGCTTCCGCGCCGGGCTGGAGCGCCTGGAGTCCGCCGGGCTCGTGCCGGAGCTGTACGCCGCGTTCACCCGCGAGGCCCACGACTGCCGCCGCCTGGCCGAAATGCAGAGCGCCTACTGGGAACTCGCCATCCCCTGCCCGTTCCTGGAGCACGGGGCCTGCGGCATCTACGCCCAGCGGCCGCTGGTCTGCCGCCAGCACGCCATGACCACGCCCCCGGCGGCCTGCAAGACGCCGTTTGGCCCCGGCGCCGCCCTGGTCAAGGTGCTCCCGCCCCTGGACCTGGCCGGGGCAACGGCGGCCTTCGACGGCCGGTTGGCCCACAAAAGCCGCGTGCTGCCGCTGTTGTTCTGCCTGCTGCGCGAGAAGCACTTAAGCCTGCGGCCCTTCCCGGTTCTGGAGCCGGAGCCCATGCTGATGCGGTTTTTGGAGTTCGCGGGCGAGCATTACGCCCGCAAGGACCATCCTTAAGAGAAAGGAGCGCCCATGAGCGTCATCGTGGAAATCACCCTCTTCCCGCTGGACAAGGGCCAGAGCGTCGGGACTTACGTGGCCCGGGCCGTTGGGATCATCCGGGCCAGCGGCCTGGCCTGCCAGCTGACCCCCATGGGCACCTGCATCGAGGGTGAGTGGGACGCGGTCATGGCCGTGGTGGACCAATGCTTCCAGGCCCTGGCAGCGGACAGCGACCGCGTCTACCTGGCCCTCAAGGCCGACTGGCGGCGCGGGCGCGTGGACGGCCTGCGGGCCAAGACGGAAAGCGTGGAGCGCGCCCTGGCCGAGCCGACCGGGTTGAAGGGGGCGGCATGAGGAACATCGTCTGCCTGCTGGGCAGCCCCAGGCCCAGGGGCAACAGCGCGGTCATGGCCCAGGCCCTGTGCCAGGCCGCCGAGAGGGCCGGGGCGCGGGTCACGACCTTTGCCCTGAACCAGCTGACCTACCGGGGCTGCCAGGGCTGCCTGGCCTGCAAGAAGGAGGCGGAGGCCTGCGTGCTCGAGGACGGCCTGACGCCGGTGCTGGAAGCCGTGCGCGCCTGCGACGTGCTGGTGCTGGCCACGCCGGTGTACTTCGGCGAGGTCACGGCCCAGCTCAAGGGCTTCATCGACCGCACCTTCGGCTACCTGCAGGCGGGCTACGCCCACCTGCCGCGCGGCGAACGCTCGCGCCTGAGCCCCGGCAAGACGCTCGTCTTTGTCATCGCCCAGGGCCATCCCAAGGAGGAGCTGTTCACGGACATCTTCCCGCGCTACGCCTACCTGCTGGACTGGCAGGGCTTCACCGAAAGCCGCCTGCTGCGCGCCTGCGGCGTGTACAACCTGGGCGACGCGGACGCCCGGCTTGAGGTGTTGGAGGAAGCACGGGCCCTGGGCCGGGAGCTGGCTACAGCACAAGAACGGACGCTGGAATAAGCGCCGGAAGGACGGGGAGCTGTCGGCCTTGTCCGCCCTACTGGGCCGGGCCGGGCGGGCAGTTGAGGCCCTCCAGGCAGAAGAAGCGCACCAGCTCGCGCGAGTAGATGGCCCGCAGGTACTTGGGGTCGGCCAGGCGCAGCCGGTTGCCGTTGGCGCACTCCGTGACATGGGCGGCCTCCAGGGCGCGCACGGACCTGGGGAAGCCGCCGACCACGAAACGGGCCTGGAAATAATCGCGCCGCACATCGCGGTTGGCGGCAGCCATGCTGGCCTCGCTCACGGTGCGGCAGTTGGCGGCCACGTCGATGTCGCAGTCGGCCTCCACCACGCGCTTGCCGTCATTGTCCACGTAGGTGCTCCACTCAACCTTGGTGAAATAGGGGTATTTCTCCAGGGCCTCGGCCACGGTCACGGACGGGTCCGGGGAGATGCGCGCCTGGCGCACGGTCTCCACAGGGTCGCCGCACCCGGCCAGAAAAACCGAGGACGTCAGCAAAAGGGCGAGGGCGAGCGGGCGGATGCGGTGCATGCCACACCCTGGCACAGCCCGTTGACGAAATCAATGGGGCATCAGCTGGGCCGATGTGCGCCCTGCGCAGGCCTCTTTTTATGCGAGTGGGGGCTTGCATTCATGCGGGAGAATCAATAAGACTGCGGCGTTGCCGCATTCCGGCCAAGGCCCGGCCGTCCGCATGCATATCCCCCGAAAGGGCTGGAGGATCACATGGATTTTCTCCCGGTATTCCTGGCGTTCTTTCCCGTCATAGCCATCTTCTTCCTGCTCCTGGTGTACCGGGTGGCTGCGGACACGGCCGGCTTCATCGGCTGGGCCCTGGCCTCGCTTGTGGCCTGGCTGTACTTCCAGACGCCCCTTGAGGTGGTGCTCACCGCCTCCCTGGCGGGGATTGTCGCCTCCCTGCCCATCGCGCTGGTCATGGCCGCCAGCATCATGCAGATCACCCTCATGCAGGAGACCGGCGCCGTGGCCCGCATCGTGGCCCTGATGAAGACCATCGCCCCGGGCCAGCAGACCGTGCAGATCATGATCATCAACGTGG
>CAZXZF010000177.1:0-2327 GCA_964645095.1 uncultured Desulfocurvus sp.
TCCAGGACCCTGCCTGGCAGGTCAAGCTGGACCTGGACATGGTCAGCGACCAGAATTACCTGCGCGAATTCGGCGGGGGCCTCTCGGGGTATGACGCCAGCCGCAAAAGTTTTCTCCGGGAATTCGGCCGCGACATCGATGTCGCCGATTCCCTGACCCGCACCAGCACGGCCTATCTCTCCCGCAGCTGGGACCGTTTCGGCGTGGTGGGCAAGGTGGCCTGGACCCAGAACCTGGCCTACATGAACGGCAACAACCCGGCCACCGCCAATCCCACCACCCAGACCCTGCCCGAGGCGCATTTCTTCGCCTTCAAGGACTCCATCCCGGGCACGCCGTTTGAGTGGGAGGGCGCGGGCCGCTTCGACTATTTCTGGCGCCAGTACGGCACCCGCGGTTTCCGCACCGACCTGCACCCCACCTTGAGCCTGCCCCTGTCCATGGGGCCGGTGACGGCGATCCCCACTGTCGGCCTGCGCTCCACATCCTACGGCGTGGGCGGGTACACCAACGAGTCGGCCAGCACCACCACCAACAAGGCCCCGAGCCGGACCTTCACGGAGCTCGGGTTCACGGCCTTCACGGAGATGAGCCGGGTCTTCGCCCTGAACAAGCCCCTGGAGGCCAAGGCCGAGAACGTGGGCCAGACCGAGTGGGGCGCCGTGCGCCACAGCGTGGCCCCGAGGCTGGACTTCTCCTACATTCCCGCGCCCCAGTCCCAGAACCGGCTGCCGTCCTTTGACATCCTGGACCGCATCCAGCGCAAGAACGTCATCACCTATTCGCTGACCAACGTGCTGGACCGCAGGCGCACCAGCGTGGTGGCGGCGCCCATGGGCAACGCCACCATCCCGGTGGCCGCCACGGACTACCTGGATTTCTTCCGCCTGCGCGTGGAGCAGTCCTTTGACCGCGACGAGGCCGCGCGCGGCGATCTGGTGGGGACCTATGCCCGCAGGCCGTATTCGGACATCATGGTCGAGGCCTCGGTAACCCCGCAGAAGCATGTCAACCTGACCTCCAAGACGTTTTATTCGCCCTATTTGAAACGCCCCACCGAGCATGAGCACACGCTCTCCCTGACCAAGGAGAAGGTGGGCGAGGTGCGCTTCGGCTACGACTACCTTTACCCCCTGGACGAGTACAAGCGCCAGCGCAACAAGGACGTTCAGGCCCTGCGCCTGGGGCTCGACGTGGAGATCACGGACAAGCTCAAGTTCTCCTCCGACTACCGCCTGGATATCGCCGGGAACACGGACCTGGAGAAGACCGCCGGACTTACCTGGACCGAGCAGTGCTACAACGTGCAGCTCGTCTTCAGCCGCAAGCCCAGCGACCAGAGCCTGGAGCTGCGCTTCAACCTGCTTGATTTCGGCAGGCCCTAGGGGCATGCTCTCAGGCATGACGCGCCGAGCCATCACCCTTCTGCCCGAGATCTTGCGCAACCAGATCGCCGCTGGCGAGGTGGTGGAGCGCCCCTCAAGCGTGCTCAAGGAGCTGGTTGAGAACAGCCTGGACGCCGGCGCCACGCGCATCGACGTGACGCTCGAGGGCGGCGGAGTCGCGCGCCTGGTGGTGCAGGACGACGGCTCAGGCATCCCGCCGGGCGAACTGGCCCTGGCCGTCACCCGCCATGCCACCAGCAAGCTCTTAAGCGTGGCCGATCTCTTTTCCGTCACCAGCTTTGGTTTCCGGGGCGAGGCCTTGCCGAGCATCGCCTCGGTGTCGCAGCTGACCCTGACCTCCCGCGTGCGCGAGGAGGCCGAGGCCGCGCGCATCGACGTGGACTGCGGCACCGTGCTGGCCCAAGGCCCGGCGGCCCTGGCCTCGGGCACCCGCGTGGAGATGCGCCGGCTCTTCGCCGGCACCCCGGCCCGGCTCAAGTTCCTGCGCACCGAGGCCACCGAGGCCAAGCGCTGCCAGGAGGCCCTCACGCGCATGGCCCTGGCCCGGCCCGACGTGGCCTTCTCCCTGGTCCTGGGCGGCCGCGAAATCTTCCGCCTGCCCGCCGGGCAGACCCTGGCCGCGCGCCTGGCCCAGTTCTGGCCTCCGGCCGTGCTGGAGGGGCTGGTGGAGTTCCGCCGCGAGCACGGCGAGCTTGCGGCCCACGGCCTGGCCGGGCGGCCCTCCCACGCCCAGAACCGCGCCGAGCGCATGCTCTTCTACGTCAACGGCCGCCCGGTGCAGGACCGCCTGCTCACGCGCGCCGCGCGCGATGCCTACAAGGGCCGCATCCTTTCCGGCGAGCACCCCCAGGTGCTGCTGTTCCTCACCCTGCCGCCCGAAGAGGTGGACGTGAACGTGCATCCGGCCAAGCTGGAGGTGCG
>CAZXZF010000177.1:2427-5826 GCA_964645095.1 uncultured Desulfocurvus sp.
GGAGGCCAGCACGGGGGCGACAGGCTTGTGCTGGTGGACCAGCACGCGGCGCACGAGCGGGTGATTCTGGAGAACATGCGCCGGGCGCGCACGAGCGGAGACTCCCAGCCCCTGGCCCTGCCCCTGGAGCTGGCCCTGCATCCGGCCGAGGCCGCGCGCGCCCAGGAACTCTGGGCCGAGCTCCGGTCCTGCGGGTTTTTGCTGCAGATGTCCGGCGCGGACCGGCTCCTGGTGCGCGGCGTGCCGCCCAGCCTGCCAGCGGGCAAGGCTGCGGAATTCCTGCGCGACGCCCTGGCCGACCGCACCGGCGGCCTGACCGAGCTGTGGACGCTTTTGTCCTGCAAGTCGGCCATCAAGGCCGGGCAGCCCCTGGCCCAGGACGAGGCCTTAAGTCTGCTGGAGGTCTGGCTCACGACTCCGGAGCGCGACTTCTGCCCGCACGGCAGGCCCGTGGCCGTGGCCTTTGGCGCAGGGGACCTGGAGCGTCTGTTCAAGCGCAAATGAAATACGTATTTTGGTGCCGTAACGGGGTATGGCCGTCTACGCATCTTGCGCGGGAGGAAAAACTCTGCCAAAGATCGCTCGGCGCTTCCTCTACCCTCTGAGATCCACGCGTTGCAGGAGTCTTTTGTCCCATGACCATCGCCTTCAACAAGCTTGAGGTCCGTGTCCGCCTGGCGGCGATCCGGGCCAACTACCGGCTTTTGTGCAGCCGCGGCAGCCGCGTCATCGGCGTCATCAAGGCCGACGCCTATGGCCACGGCCTGACCGAGGTCGCCAGCGCCCTGGCCCAGGAAGGTTGCGACACCTTTGCCGTGGGCACGGTGGAGGAGGGCGCGGCGCTGCGCCAGCACCTCACCGCCAAGGGCCTCGCGAGCCGCATCATCGTGCTCCTCGGCCCCATCGAGCCCGACGACTTTCCGCCCCTCTGGGAGCATTCGCTCTTGCCGCTCATCGGCAGCTTCCGGCAGCTGGAGGCCCTGGCCCGCCAGGCCGCCCGCATCGGCAAGGGCCTGGACATGAGCCTCAAGTTCGACACCGGCATGGCCCGCCTGGGTTTCGGGGCGGAGGACCTGCCCCGGCTGCTGGACCGCCTGCGCGAGGCCCCGCTGGTCCGCCCGGTCATGGCCAGTTCGCACCTGGCCACCGCCGACCAGCCCGAATCCGTGGACTACCTCATGGCCCAGGCCGAGCGCTTCATCTTCATCCTGTCCAGCCTGGCCAAGGCCGGCTACCAGCTTGAGGCCAACCTGGCCAATTCCGCCGGCATCCTGGGCCATCCTTCGGTGCACCACCAGAGCCAGCGCGCAGGCATCGCCCTTTACGGGGCCAACCCCTTTGCGGGTTCCGCCTGGGAGCACCTGGGGCGCGGCCTGACTCCGGCCATGAGCGTGCGCACGCGCATCGTTTCGGTGCACTCCTTGCCAAGGGGCTGCAGCATCAGCTACGGATGCACCTACACGGCCGAGCGCGACATGCGCGTGGCCATTGTCGCTGCGGGCTATGCCGACGCCTACAGCCGGACCCTCACCGGCAAAAGCGCGCAGATGCTCGTTGCCGGGCGCCGCGCGCCGGTTGTGGGCCGGGTCTGCATGCAGCTCACGGCCTGCGACGTCTCGGACATCCCCGACGCCCGGCCTGGCGAGTGGGCCACGCTCCTGGGCGGAGACGGTCCGCTGGCCATCAGCCCCGAGGAATTGGCCTCGTGGTGGGGCACGATTTCCTATGAAGTGTTTTGCCTGCTGGGCCTGAACCGGCGGGTCTACATCTAGGCCTGGGAGGCGATTTATGAGTGACTGGATTCTGGCCGAAAGCCTTCCCGTGGACGAGACCGATCCCAAGGCCCTGCTGCGCAAGTGGGCCAACGTGGCCGAGGACATGGCGCTGATCCCGGAGCTCAACGTGCGCATGCGCGTGGAGGCGGGCATGTTCGTGGTCGAGGTCAGCCCCGAGCTTTACGACGTCTTCCGCTAGCCTTTCTTTTTTCCCCTGATTTCTTCCCAGGTTTGACAATCCTGGTGCGAGGCACGTATCCTGCGGGCAGTCCTGACAAAGTGGGAGCTGTGCATGGGTGATGTGGTGCTGTGGTCCGGCGTGGTGCTCCTGGTGGCTTTGGCCGCCCTGGGGGGCTTTGCCCTGGGCCGCTCCGGCTGGCCTGCGCGCCGCGCGCCCGCAGCGCTGGCCGCGTCCCCGGAAGCCCTCAGGGCCGGGCTCGCCGCTGACCTCGCCGCCGGGCTCGCCGCCGGGCTCATTCGCCGGGCCGCGCCGCTGGACCTGCTGCCCGGCAACTCCGGCGAGCCGCTGGCGCGCTGCCTGCCCAGAAGCGCAGGGCCAGACGGCCTGGTCTGTGAGCTTCTGGACAGCGCCGCATCCCTGGGACTGCGGCCTGGACGGGCCGTGACCTGCTTCTTCGCCCCGGTGCGCCAGGGCGGGCTCAAGGTCAACTCCTTCGAGACCGAGGTCGTGGCCCTGCACAGCGCCCTGGAGCCGCCGCAGGTGGTGCTGAAAGCCCCGCTGGAGTTCAGGGACGTGCCGCGCCGCAGACATGCCCGCAAACGCGTCAGCGACCCGCGCTTCGTGCACGTGCGCCTCTGGGCCGCCGCCGCCGAGACCAGCCGCCTGTTCTTTCCCGAAGCCACGCCGGACATCTGGATCAACGCCTATGACGGCCAGAACGGCGGCGAGAACGCCGTCACCGACATCTCCCCCGGCGGGCTGGCCATGGAGGTGCGCGCCGCGCTGGTTCCGCCCGGACTTGAGCCCGGCAGCCCGGTGGTGCTCAAATGCTCGCTCTTCCAGTTCAAGGAAAAGCAGTTCAAGCCGTACTGGTACGCCGGTCTGGTGCGGGGCGTCAGCGCCCCGGACGACAAGATCCGGCGCATCGCCATAGGATTCACCGCCGTGGGCGCCCTGGACGGGAGCGCGCCCCAGGGCGTGCGGTGGACCGAGCGCATCATGAATGAAAACCAAGGAGGCAGCGCATGAAGGTTCTGGCAATCAACGGCAGCGCGAGGATCAACGGCAACACCGCCATCATGCTCAACACGGCCCTGGCGGCGATGGCGCTCGAGGGCATTGAGACGGAGCTGGTGCAGTTGGGGCCAAAGGGCCTGCAAGGCTGCATCGCCTGCTACAAGTGCTTCGAGAACAAGGACAAGCGCTGCGCCGTGGATGACGACCGGATGAACGGCTACATCGAGAAGATGCTCGCGGCCGACGGCATCCTGCTGGGCTCGCCCACGTATTTCGCCGACGTGACCACGAACATGAAGTCGCTCATGGACCGCTCGGGCATGGTCTCCCGGGCCAACGCCGACATGTTCCAGCGCAAGGCCGGGGCCGCAGTGGTCACGGCGCGCCGGGGCGGGGCCATCCACACCTTCGACACCCTGAACCACT
>CAZXZF010000178.1:0-2404 GCA_964645095.1 uncultured Desulfocurvus sp.
CTCCTCGATGAGCAGGGTGCGCTCGGCGCGCTGGATGGCGGTGAGCGCGTTGCGCAGGGTGCCCAGGGCCTCCTGGGCGGGCATGCGGCGCTTGGCGGTTTCGGTCAGGGCGGCCTCTGTGCGCAGGAGGCCCAGGTAGCCTCCGGCGGTGATGGCCAGGGTCAGGGTCGAGGCTGCGGCGAGTCCCAGGGCGATCTTGCCCCAGACGGGTATGTTGCGCATGTGCTGCTGCTCCGGGGTGGGAGTTTCCGGCGGGTGGTTCCCCGCCTGGAGACTCCCCCATACCCGGCTCAAAGCTGGAAGGGTGGCTGGCTGGTGAAAGGTTGGTGACGTCTTGGTGACGGGCCCTGTGCGCAGCGGGGGGCGTCAGGGGGAAAGGCCGAAGCGCTGCGCCCGGCCCGTCGCTCAGACCCGCGCGTTGATGGCCAGGGCCGCCACCAGGCACAGGCCGTGCTTCAGGGCCGCCCTGAAGGCGTCGTCCTTGCTGTAGCAGGTCATGTCGATGGTCACGATGTCGATGGCGCTGCCGGGGCGGTGTTTGCGCGTGGACAGCTCCGGGACGTACGTGCCGTCTTTGGTCAAATAGGCATAGGGCCGCAGCTCCCAGCCGTTGTGCAATTCGACCTTGCCCGTGTACATTCTCTTGTGTTGTGTGGTCATATGCAGCCCCCCGAACATACAGCATTAAATCAACGCCTCGCGGCAACCGACAGAGACTGTCCAAGGCTGCCTCAACCATAGCGCAAAGGAACCTTTGGGTCCAGGGGGGCGCGCAGATTTTTTGTCTCTTTACGTACTCTTTTTTGGGGCCGTGTTTCAATATCAGCGGGTTGCGCAGAAACTATCTTCAGGCCCGAGGTTAGGACCAATTCCAGAGCCCCGGTTCAAAGATCGAGGCTTGCTCCCCCCGGCCCGGCCGGGGTATCGTCAGCGCACCACCAAAACCAGCACCAGGAGGCCTCCCATGCCTGACACGGCCAAAACCACTGCCAAGCCCCCCACGCCCGCTGCCTGCCCCTCCGACGCGCTCTCTCCCGGCCCGCTCCTGGCCCTGTCCGGGTCGTACTGGCGCGCCTGCACCCTGCACGCCGGGGTGGTGCTGGACGTGTTCACGCCGCTTTCCCAGGCCCCATTGAGCCCGCAGGACCTGGCCCCGCTCCTGGGCTGCGATGCGCGCGCGCTGTTGATGCTGCTGCGCGCCCTGTGCGCCATGGGCCTGCTGGCGCGCCAGGGTGCGGCCTATGCCCCGACCGAGCAGGCGCGGCTGTTCCTGGTGCGCACCAGCCCGCGCTATGTCGGGCACATCATCCGCCACCACCACAACCTCGTGGACTCCTTTGCCCGCATGGACGAGTCCGTGCGCTCGGGCCGGGCCAACCGCTCCGGCGTGGGCGACGGCCCGACCGCGCGCGAGGACTTCCTGCTCGGCATGTTCAACATCGCCATGGGCATCGCCCCCGGCCTGGCCCGGCAGTTGGACGCCCTGCTTTTGTCGGCGGGCCTGCCGGGCCTGGCCGGGCGCGAGAGGCTGCTGGACCTGGGCGGCGGGCCGGGCACCTACGCCATCCAGTTCTGCCTGGCCAATCCGGGCCTTGAGGCCAGCATCTTCGACCTGCCCACCACCAAGCCCTTTGCCGAGGCCACGGTGGCCCGGTTCGGCGTTGCGGAGCGCGTCGGCTTTTTTTCCGGCGACTACACCACGGACGCGCTGCCCGGCGGCTTCGACCTGGCCTGGCTGTCGCAGATCCTGCACGGCGAGGCCCCGGCAACGGCGGCAAAGCTGGTGCAACGCGCGGCCAAGGCACTGAATCCGGGCGGGGTGCTCCTGGTGCACGAATTCCTGCTGCATGACGAGCGAGACGACACCCAGGACGGGCCGGAGTTCCCGGCCCTGTTCTCGCTGAACATGCTGCTGGGCACTGCGGGCGGGCAGGCCTATTCCGGGGGCGAGGTGCGGGCGATGCTGGAGGCCGCCGGCCTGACGCGGGTCTGCCGGCTGGATTTCGCCGGGCCCAACGATTCCGGGATTATCGCCGGACTGAAAGGCTCGCCGGACTGAAGGCCGGAGCCGCCGGGTCCGAATGCCGGCCGAGGCGCCGGGGCCGGGGCGCTACTTGCCCCCGCCCATGAGCGCGTCGAGCACGCTGATGAACGCGCCGGGACCGGCGTGCACCCCGGCCTTGACCGAGGTCCTGGTGGACGTGGTGCTGGTGCTGGTGGAGCTGCCGCCAGGGGTGGCCGTGGTGCTGCTGCTGGTGTGCGACGAGCCGGAGGAGCCCACGTCCCAGGTCTTGCCCACGCTGGGCCAACTGGTCTCGCCCAGGGCGCGCATGGTCTCGCGCCGGGTGATGTCCTCTGCGCCCTTGTCCGGCGCGTTGTCCGGCGCGTTGTCTGGCGCGTTGTC
>CAZXZF010000178.1:2504-5815 GCA_964645095.1 uncultured Desulfocurvus sp.
GGCGCGTTGTCTGGCGCGTTGTCCGGGCTCCCGCTGCCTGAGGTGCCGCCCGGTGTGTTGCCTGAGGGGCCGCCCGGGGTGTTGTCCGCCTGGGCGCTGCCCAGGCCCACGGCCCATTCGCCACGGCCCACGCGGTGCGCGGGATAATGGCCGGAGGCCATGTTCGCCCCATGCCGCGCGCCCAGGGTGAACCAGCGCACCACGTTGCCCGAGGCGTCCTGGCGGGCCGGGTCCGGCACAACGGAAAAGTCCGCCCCGGTCTCGGCGTTGGTCCAGGCCGAGGTCTGGCCGCTGCGGGTGCCTTCCAGAGCGTTCTCCAGCATCTGCTGGTCGCCAACGGCCATGATGTCCAGCGGGGACAGGCCAGCGGCCTGGGACTGCTGCACATGGGCCGCCGTGGCCCTGGACGGGAAGCCGCCCACAGGCGCCAGGCGATAGCTCACGGTGGAGGGCGAGAGCACGTACGCCTCGCCGGTCTCCTCCTGGCTGTTGATGGAGTG
This sequence comes from uncultured Desulfocurvus sp., assembly GCA_964645095.1. Lineage (GTDB taxonomy): Bacteria > Desulfobacterota > Desulfovibrionia > Desulfovibrionales > Desulfovibrionaceae > Humidesulfovibrio. Next base: position 3,005 of record CAZXZF010000178.1, read on the forward strand.
CACGCCGCCATAGGAGCCCATGTACGCGTCATTGTAGAAGCGCCCGGAGCGCACGCCCTCGTTCAGCGCGTTCAGCAGGACCTTGTTGGTCTGGTACTGGCGCTTGATGAGCACGTCCTGCTGGCGGTAGCCGTCCTTGGTCAGGGTCAGGATGTGGTCCTGGTTGCGCGCCAGGCTCACCTGGCAGGGCGCGGTGCAGGTGGGCTTGCCGTCCACCAGCACGCTGACGCCGCCCGGGTCCGTGGACACCGGCACGGTCTGCATGGCGATCTGCGGGGCGCAGGCGGCGAGAAGAAGCAGGCAGAGGAGCAGGCAAAAGAGCGGCGCGGCATGTCTGGCCGGGATGGCTTTGGTCATGGAGACTCCTGATGCGCGTGCGGGCCGCGCTGCGTATTTTATGATGTTTCCTTCTAACAGAGACACTGCCCGGAGGCTAGTGCATCCGCGTCCTTGCCTGTGGCGATAGGACCGGGCTATGCTCCGGCAGGACAGGGGAGGCGGCATGGCCTTAGGCACAGACAGGCGGGAGGCGCTGCGGGCGCTGGCGGGTGAAATAGCCGCCACCCTGGCCCGCGGGCTGCCCCAGGACCGGGCCAGCCTGGAAACGGTGCTCGTGGCCCTGGGCGAAACGGATATCAGGACCGCTTTGGCGCGCCTGGCTGCGGACCCGGAGGCCTCGGAGCACGCGCCGCTGATGGCGCTGCTGCTCTCGCCCGACCCCTGGGTGCTGCGCGGGCTGGAGTCTGCGCTGGCCCGGGCCGACGTCGATGCCCGCGAGGCGCTGGAACTGGCCGAGCTGGTGGTCCAGCGCCTCGCCAACGCCAACCACAACGCCGACACCACCAACGATTCCACAGATAAGCCCGGCGACACGTCCGGCGGCAGATCCAACGGCAAGTCTTGCGGCGCGGGCCGGGTGCCTCTCCGAGGATCGGGCCGGGTGCCGGTCCTGCTGCCAGTCCGCTTGCCCGACGGCTCGCTGGCGGAACTGAGCGCCTCGGCCGACGGCCTGCGCGCCTTTGTGCGCCGCTTGCGGCCCGAGGCCACGGCCCCGGCGGACCTGCGCGCCCTCCTGGCCCGGCGCTGCGACCCGGAATTGGCCGTGGAGCTGGCCGTGCTGCTGCGCCACTGCCGCCTGGCCTGGACGCCGGAGCGCGTGTTTTTCCTGGCCACGCTGCTGGAGCGCGCCAAGCCGGATGTTGACGACCTGCCGGGGTTGACCGCCTGGGCCACGGGCTTTCTGGAGGACAGCGGGCTTAAGCCGGAACTCCGGCGCGCCCTGGCGGAGCGCAGGCAGGCGCTTTTGGCCCAGCTGCGCCAGGCGGAGTTCCTGGACGAGGCCTTGGCGCGCGGCAACTACGAGACCCTGATATCCCAGGGCCTACGCTTCGCGCATGTGCACGGGCCGGAGGTGCGCGCCGAGCTTGCGCACCTTGAGCGCGCGGGCTGGCTGGCGCTGGGCCTGCGGGGCGAGGCCCTGGACGGTGTCAGCGTGCGCGACCTGGGCCGGGCCGAGGACGCCCGGGAGCTGTTGCGGCTTATGCCGGGCCTTGGGGACTAGGTTCGGACCTCCGCCTCGGCTTCCGCCCCGGCGTGGCCTGGGGCTATTGCGTCATCGCGCCAGAGCAGCCAGCTCAGCCGGGCCAGCATGGCCCCGCCCGCGAGGCTGAACAGCGCGCCCAGCACGATGAGCGCCGGGTCGAAGTCCACGGTGTCCAGGTCCGGCATGCGGATGAGGTACACCGCGACCTCGGCGAACAACCCCAGCAGCAGCAGCGAAAGGCCGTAGCCGTGGCAGTGGTGGTCCACGCGGGCCTGTTGCGGCGTCCGCCCGCCGGGGTAGAGCCCCACGAACTTGAGCAGGGTTTCGCGTTCCTCCAGGGCCACGCCAAAGGCCACCAGGATGGTGCCCAGGCCCTCCAGGATCTCCTCCATGGCGTGCTGCTGCTGGTCAACGGCATGGATGTTCCGCAAAACGTCCCAGACGCCCTGGAGCATGAGCAGGGCGAGCAGGATGCTCATGACGATGATGCCGGTGCGGCTGACCAGGAGGATGATCACTTTTTTGGTCATGACGCCGTCCTTGGTGAAAGAAGTGCTTCAATTCTGCCACAGAGGCCGGGCGCAGGCAATGCACAAAAAAATCGGCGGCGCGATTCCGGAGGAAACCGCGCCGCCTTCAGGAGGGGGGACTTGGGCTGGAAAGCTACTCGGCCTTCTTCTCAGCCTTCTTCTCGGTCTTGACGGCCTTCTTGGCGGCCTTCTTCTCGGCCTTGGCGGCCTTCTTTTCAGCCTTGACGTCGGCCTTCTCGGCCTTCACGTCAGCCTTCTCGGCCTTGGCCGGGGCGGCGGCAACGGCCGGGGTGGCCGGGGCGGCCGGGGCGGCCGGGGAAGAGGCGAAGGCGGGAATGGCCAGGGAAAGCACCAGGGCGGCGATGATGAGCTTTTTCATGGGAAGACTCCTTGGATGCAGCTGAGGGTTTAGGAGACGATATTCCGCTTCAAACGCTTGCCTTGGCTGCTGCTTGGGCGGCGGCCTTGGCTATCGCTTAGGCTACTGATTGGGGGCGGTCTGCTTGTCGTGCTTCTCGCGCTTGATGTCCTGGCTCAGGCGGTCGGCCTTCTTGTTCAGGCGCACGCGCTCCTTTTGGGTCACCACGCCGTCGGCCTTGGCGCGTTCCTCGGCCTTGATGAGCTTGGCTTCGCGCTTCTCCAGGCGAGCGGCCTCCTTTTCAGTAAGGGCTCCGGAGGCCTTGCCCTGCTCGATGCGCCTCTCCATCTTGGCCTCGCGCCTGTCCAGGCCGGGGGTCT
>CAZXZF010000179.1:0-5813 GCA_964645095.1 uncultured Desulfocurvus sp.
AAGCCCGAGAAGTCCGAAAAATCCGACCGGCCCGATAGGCCAGAGCCCAAGGCCCAGGCTGCGGACAGCCCCGAGGTTGCGTCCAGGGCAGCGGCTCCGCAGGCGGAAGGCGGCGTGCCGATCGAACCCGGCGCCGAGCGCCTGGCCCGGCCCGAGGGCGAGGCCGGACGCTCCCGGCCCAGGCGCAAGCGCCGCAAGGGCAGAGGCCCCAAGCCCGCCTAGGCCCACCCGGGCCACCACCATTCCAGGGTCAGGAAACGCTCCAAGGAGTCGAGATTGAGCCGCTTCTTCGTCACAACGCCCATATTCTACGTCAACGCAAAGCCGCACCTGGGCCACGCGTACACCACCATCCTGGCCGATGCCATGACGCGCTTCCACCGGCTCATGGGCGAGGAGTCCTTCTTCCTCACCGGCACGGATGAGCACGGCGACAAGATCGCCAAGGCCTCCGAAGAAGCCGGGCAGTCGCCCAAGGAGTACGCCGACCAGATCAGCTCGCTCTTCCGCGCCCTGGGTCCGCTGCTCGGCGCCAAGCCCGACCATTTCATCCGCACCACCGACCCCGAGCACATCAAGACCGTGCAGAAGGTCCTGCAGAAGGTCTACGAGACCGGGGACATCTACTTCGGCGAGTACGGCGGGCACTACTGCTTCGGCTGCGAGCGCTTCTACACCGAGAAGGAGCTTGTGGACGGCATGTGCCCGGACCACAAGACAAGGCCGGAGTACATCGCCGAGAAGAACTACTTCTTCCGCATGTCCAAGTACCAGGCCTGGCTCATCGAATACATCAACCAGAACCCGGACTTCATCCGCCCGGCGCGCTACCGCAACGAGGTCTTGAGCCTGCTCGAGTCCGGCGCGCTGGAGGACCTGTGCATCTCCCGGCCGAAAAGCCGCCTGACCTGGGGCATCGAGCTGCCCTTTGACCAGGACTTCGTCTGCTACGTCTGGTTCGACGCGCTGCTCAACTACGTCAGCGCGCTGAACTACCCGCGCGGCGAGAAGTTCAAGAAGTTCTGGCCCGCCAACCACATCGTGGCCAAGGACATCCTGAAGCCCCACGCCGTGTTCTGGCCGACCATGCTCAAGGCCGCGGGCCTGGCTCCGTACCAGTCGCTCAACGTGCACGGCTACTGGCTGGTGCGCGACACCAAGATGTCCAAGTCCCTTGGCAACGTTGTCGAGCCCAAGCAGATGGTGGACGCCTACGGGACCTCGGCCTTCCGCTACTTCCTGCTGCGCGAGATGGCCTTCGGGTCCGATGCCTCGTTCACGGAAGAAGCGTTGGTGGGCCGCCTCAACGCCGACCTGGCCAATGACCTGGGCAACCTGTTCAACCGCGTGCTGTCCATGACGCACAAGTATTTCGAGGGCAAGGTGCCCAGCCCGGCGGCCGAGACCGAAGAGGACGCCGAGCTCAAGCGCCTGGGCCGCGACGCCATGCGCAACTTCCAGGGCCACTTCGCGGAGTTCCGCACCGCGCGTGCCCTGGAATCTCTCTGGGAGCTGGTGCGCGCCCTGAACAAGTACATCGACACCACCGCGCCCTGGACGCTCTTCAAGAACAGGGACAAGGCCCGCCTGGGCACGGTGATGTACATGCTGCTGGAGCACATGCGCAAAATCGCCGTGCACCTCTGGCCCGTTATGCCCGAGGCCAGCGTGAAGATGCACGAGCAGCTGGGCTGCGCCTTTGACCTGGACAAGGTGAACCTCGCCAAGGAGCCCGAAGTCTGGGGCCTGCTTGATTCCGGCCTGGCCGTGTCGCCCACGTCCAATTTGTTCCCGCGTGTGGAGGTGCCCGAGCCTGCGCCGCCCTCTGCCCTTGATGCCCCTGTCGCCGCTGCGGAGAGTGCGGAAGACCCCAAGGCCAAGGCCGCAGAGTCCAAGAAGAAGGCCCCGGCCAAGCCCGCCGAAGCTCCGGCAGGCCCGGCAGAGGCCATCGAGTTCGCTGATTTTCAGAAGCTCGACCTGCGCGTGGGCACTGTGCTCTCGGCAACCAAGCATCCGGACGCGGACAAGCTGCTCGTGGTGCAGGTGGCCCTGGGCGAGCCCGAGCCCCGGCAGATCGTGGCCGGCCTGGCCGACCGCTTCAGCCCGGACGACCTTGTGGGCAAGCAGGTGGTTGTCGTCGCCAACCTGGCCCCGCGCAAGCTGCGCGGCATCCAGAGCCAGGGCATGATCCTGGTGGCCAAGGACGCCGAGGTCACGCGCCTGCTGACTTCCGCCGGAACCGTGGACGACGGCGGCAAGGTCGCCTAGCGAAGAGAATATGCCTCCGGCGGCCAAGGGGCTTGAAGCCCCTTGGAACCCCCATTACGCCGAAAGGGCTGGATCAGGAGGAACCTGATCCAGCCCTTTCGGCTTTGGCGGGTTGCGGGGAGTATGGCCTCGTGCGGATGTGCTTCAGGCCAAGCTCCGCGCATGCCTTGCGAAACACCTTGGAAACATAGCCACTTCCGTTGTCTGTCATGACCCGTCGGACCTTGATGCCGAGGCGTTTGTAAAACGAAAGCGCCGCTGAAAGGAAAGCGGTGACGCTCTCCTGGCGCTCGTTGGCCAGGATTTCCGCAAAAGCGATGCGGCTGGCGTCGTCGATGGCCACATGAACGAACTCCCAGCCCGCCCCGCGCGAGCGGGCCCTGCCACGATCGCCGTGAACGCGGTGGCCGATTTGGTCGAACCGGCCCAGCTTCTTGATGTCGATGTGCAGCAAATCGCCTGGCTCTTCCCATTGATAGCGGCGCGGCGGCAACGGGATATGCAGTCGCTTCAGGCGGTTCAGGGCCAGGCGGCGCAGGGCGCGGTATACTTGCACCCTGGGCAGGTCAAGGTGTGCGGCGATGCGGTTGCCGGTGAAACGCTTGTGCCGCAGTTCCACGACGCGCTCCAAAACCTCGGGGCGAAGCGCGGTGGGAGAATGTCTGGGGCGCGAGGAACGATCCCTGAGGCCTTCGCCATTCCTGTGGCGCGACAGCCACTTGAAAACCGTGCGCAGGGAGACCCCGAGACGTGCTGCCACGGCTTTTGGGGGTTCCCCGGCCGCAATCAGCCTGACCAATTCCTCTCGACGAGCTAAGGTCCATCTGGCATTTCTATGGATGTTCACTCGGTCCTCCCTCGGCAATTGAGTCTTCGCAAACCCAATCTGACCGATTCGGGCCGAGTGAACAACCTCCTATAATTTCACACCTAGGCGGCTAACTGCCATGTCTGCCTACTGATCCTGACCTACATGAACCGCCGGAACACCTTCGCCAATGCCGCGCCATCCGCCGCCGTTGGCTGCACAGGCACCGGGGCCAGGATGCCCAGCCCCTCGCTGGCCTCGTGGAAGGCCTCCGGGCCAAGGGGGCTGACCACGGCGATGTTGATCATGGCGTTGAACTTCATGATCTGCCGGGCCAACTCCAGCGGGGGGCCGCTCCGCAGCCCCTCGTCCAACACGGCAAATGCCGGGGGGATGCTCTTGGTCACGGCTTGGGCGTTGACCCAGCCATCAGTGAAACGCAGCGTCAGACCGGTGCCCTTCTCCAAAGCGTCGGCAAAGGGGGCAAGGTCCAGCGCGCGCCGGGTGACGATGAGGATGTGCATCGCTTCCTCCTGGACGGCGGGGGGGCTACTTGCTGCCGCCGCAGGTGAACTCGGTGCTGAAGGCGGGCAGCGAGCCCATGAGGAAGGCCTGCACCGCGTGCCCCACCGTGGGCGCGTTTGAGCCGTGGTACACCCGCACGCCGACCTGCTGGAAACCCATGAGCGGGCGCATGCCCATGCCCCCGGCAATGAGCACCTTGACGCCGTTTTGCGCCAGATGGCTCACCGGGGCCATGCAGCCGCCCTGCTGGTGCGGGACGTTGGGCAGGGTGCGCACGTCCAGAATTTTACCATTCTGGGCCTCGACGATGGTGTAGATGTCGCAGTGGCCGAAGTGCTGGCCCACGGCTGCGTCCAGGCCGCCGGGGTTCTCGGAGGGAATGGCGATGATGAGCGTGTCCTTGATAGTATCCATGGGGGTTTCTCCTATGCGTTTGGTGTGTTGGCGAAAGGGGAAGGCCGGGTGCCGGCCCTCGCGCTCAGCTGGGCGATCTGCTCCCAAAGGGAGCGCAAGGCTTCAGAAAACGCTGTGGCGGGCAACTCGGTGACGCACCTGGCCTGAACCATGGCCCGCACCACCACCTCGTCGTGGGGCAAGCGGCCGAGTATTGTGTGGCCCTGCTCGCGGCAGTAGCCCTCGATGTCTCCTGTATTCTGCAGATTCAGGTCGAACTTGTTGATGATGACCGCCACCGGGATGCGGAAGTGGCGGCAGAGGTCGGCCACGCGCTCCAGGTCGTGACGGCCCGAGGGCGTGGGCTCGGTGACGATGACCGCCAGGCTGGCGCCGGAGAGCGAACTGATGACCGGACAGCCGATGCCCGGCGCGCCATCGCAGAGGATGAGGTCCAGCCCCAGGGCCTCGGCCCGCTGGCGCGCCTCCTTCTTGAGCAGGGCCACCAGCCGCCCGGAGTTCTCCTGGCCGGGGAAGAGCTGGGCGTGGACCATGGGCCCGAAGCGCGTATTTGATGCATACCACTGGCCGCAGTGCTTCTGCGTAAAGCCGATGGCCTTGGCCGGGCAGAACTGCACGCAGACCTTGCAGCCCTCGCAGCGCAAGGGGTCAATGCAAGAGCCCGCCGCGCCGCCCTCGTGGCTGGACCGCACGGCACCGAAGCGGCAGAGCTCGGCGCACAGGCCGCAGCCGGTGCACAGCGCCGGGGCGATGACGGCCTCGAAGCCGGAGTGGAACTCGTGCTCCTCCTGGCGGATGGGGCTGAGCAGCAGATGCAGGTCCGGGGCGTCCACGTCCAGGTCGCAGAGCATGGCGTTTTCAGCCAATTCCGCAAAGGCGGCGGTGATGCTGGTCTTGCCCGTGCCACCCTTGCCGCTGATGACCACGAGCTCACGCATGGCCGACCCCCTTGGACTCAGCCGCAGCGCGCATGTGGCCCATGAGGCTCAAAAACTTTCCGCCCAGGCTCGGCACGGCGCGGGCCACCACCTCGCCGCGCGAGTAGGCCTCGGCCACGGCGCGGTCAAAGGGGATCTCCGCCCAGACCGGGATGCCCTGCTCGCGGCAGAAGTCCTGCACGGTCCAGTCGCCGATGCCTGCGCGGTTGACCACAGCGCCCATGGGCTTGCCCAGGGGGCGGAAGGCCTCCACCGCCAGCCGGAAATCATGCAGGCCAAAGGGCGTGGGCTCGGTGACGAGCACGATGACGTCGGCGTCCATGACCGCGCTCACGGCCGGGCAGCTCACGCCGGGCGGGGCGTCGATGAGGATGTCGGTGTCTTTAGTCTTCGGCAGCCGGGCCTTGACCTGGCGCATGAGCGGCGGGCTCATGGCCTCGCCCACGCGCAGCCGCCCCATGAGAAACGCAGCATTCTCTGCGCGACCGGCCCGAAAATGTCCGGAGACGATCTGCCCCAACTCTCGCCCGCCGGGCGTCAGCGCCTTTTCCGGGCACAGGGCCAGGCAGCCGCCGCAGCCGTGGCACATCTCCGGAAACACGAGCAATGTTTTGCCCATGACCGAAAGGGCCTTGTATTGGCAGAAGGCCGCACATTCGCCGCAGAGGGTGCAGCGTGCAGGGTCGAGCGCCGGGATCTCCATGCGCGCGGGCTCCTCTGCCGTCAGTTCCGGGTGCAGGAACAGGTGCAGGTTCGGCTCCTCCACGTCCAGGTCCACGGCGATGACGGGCCGGTTCCACAGGGCGGCCAGGGAGGCCGTCACCGTGGTCTTGCCCGTGCCGCCCTTGCCGCTGGCGATG
>CAZXZF010000180.1:0-5793 GCA_964645095.1 uncultured Desulfocurvus sp.
GGCGGTATCGCCCACAAAGATGATGGACCCGGGCGCAACGCCAAGCTCCTGGGCCAGGGCCAGGGCTCCGGCCGGGTGCGGCTTGTTGGGCACATCGGGCCGGGCGCCGCGCACGTGGGCAAAGGGAAAGCCGGGGAAGAACTCGCGCACCGTCAGGTCGGTATAGTCCTGGGGCTTGTTGGAGAGCACGCACAGGGGCAGGCCCAAGGCCCGCAGGGCTTCCAGCAGGTCGGCAACGCCCGGGTAGGGCCGGGTCTTGACGTTCCAGCGGCGCTTGTATTCCGCGATGAGCAGGGCTCCGGCGCTCTTCAGGCTGGCCTCGTCGCGGCGGGTTTCGGGCAGCATGCGCCGCACCAGCTCGCCCACGCCCAGGCCCACGAAGAGGCGGTAGGCGTCCCTGGGGTGCTGCGGCAGGCTAAGGGCCGCCAGGGCCGCGTTGCCGGAGTCGGCCAGGTCGTCCAGGGTGTCCAGAAGGGTGCCGTCGAGGTCGAAGATCAGGGCGCGTGGGGCAATGGTCATGGGGCTCCTTGGGCTTGCCGTGCAGGGTCTTGCGGCCGCCCCCGATGTACACCGAGGCGCACGCGGACACAAGGGTCGGGGCCTCCCGCTTGCCTGGGGCTGGGCTTCGTGGCGTGGTCCATACATGCCCAAGCCCTTCGTTTTCCGCCTGGAGAAGGTCCTCGAATACCGCCGCCAACTGGCGGACCAGGCGCGCATGGCCCTGGCCCAGGCCCAGGCCAGGCACCAGGCCCAGGAGGCCGTGGTGCTGGATGTGGAGACGCGCCTGGCCGAGCATGTGGACAGGGGCTTCGGGGCCAAGGCCCTGCAGGCGGAAATCTGGCTGTGGATGCAGTACCGCCAGGCCCTGGAGCGCGATCTCGTGGCGGCGAAGGCCGAACTGCAACGACTGGCCCTCATTTTGCAAAACTGCCGCCAGGAAGCGGTCCTCCGCTCTCGGGAGAAGAAGCTCCTGGAAAAACTGAAAGACAGGCAGGCCAGAAAACACCATGTCGCCGAAAACCTCGCAGAGCAGAAAGAGTTCGATGAGATGTCCACGCTTCGCCATGAGCCCCAAGATCCTTAAGGTGCTCCTGGTTCTGGTGGTGGTGGCCGCGCTCAAGCTGACCGTGCTCGGCACCCTGGGGCTCAAGGCCTGGCAGCATATCCAGGACGAGGAGCTCCTGCCCCTGCCCCAGGCCATGGCCGCCCAGCGCGGGGCCAAGGCTCCGGCCGCCCCGGCCAAGGCTTCCGCAAAGGATGCCGACCCTGTGGCCGAGACGGACATGGTCCCCCAGACCGCCATCCCCGGCGCCCAGGTGCCGGAGTCCAAGGAATCAAGCAGCCTGAAGCGTCGCGAGGACGAACTGGCCGCCAAGGAGCGCGCCCTGGTGTCCATGGAGAAGAGCGTGGATGACAAGCTGGCCGAACTCAAGCGCGCCGAGGCCTCCATCAAGAAGCTTCTGGACGAGGCCGACTCCCTCAAGGACGCCCGCATCAAGCGCCAGGTGGACACCTACATGGCCATGAAGCCCAAGCAGGCGGCCGAGGTGCTCTCGAACATGGACCAGGAGCTTGCCGTCAAGATTCTGACCGGCATGAAACCCAAGGTGGCGGGCGAGATCATGACCTTCGTCAAGACCGACAAGGCCGCCAAGCTCACCGAGGCCATGACCAAGGTCCAGACCCCCCTGCAGGGACCCGGCAAGTAACCCGCAAAACGAACCCCCAGCCCCGCCCGGACTTCCCTCGTGGACGCCCGAGCGGGGCTGTGCTACGTCCGCCCCATGGCGCGCATCAAGCTCATCCTGGCCTACGAGGGCACCGACTTCGCGGGCTGGCAGCTCCAGGCCCGCCAGCGCACCGTGCAGGGCGAGGTCGAGGCCGCCATCACCAGGATCGCCGGGGCCCGCATCCCGGTCAACGGCGCGGGCCGCACCGACTCCGGGGTCCACGCCCTGGGCCAGTGCGCCCACTTCGACTGCCCCGCGGAACTCTCCCGCATCCCCTGGGCCAAGGCCATCAACGGCCTCATGCGGCCGGACGTGCGCGTGCTTTCCGCCTGCGTGGCGCACCCGCGCTTCCACGCCCGCTACGACGCCCTCTCCAAGACCTACGCCTACACCCTGTGGCTCAAGCGCGGGGCCGTGTGCCCGCTGCGCCGCCGCTTTGTCTGGGGCATGCTGCAGAACCTCGACCTTGCGGCCATGGACGAGGCCGCGACCCTGTTCCTGGGCACCCGGGACTTTCACAGCTTCAAGAACGCCGGCACGCCCGTGGGGCCGCGCGGCACGGTGCGCACGGTCCAGGCCCTCTGGCGTTCGCCGGGCCAGACCCCTGCGGAAATCGTCTGGCGCATCCGGGCCGACGGCTTCCTGAAGCAGATGGTGCGCAACATCGTGGGCTGCCTGGTGAGCGTGGGCAGAGGTAAAGTCTCCCCGGCGGATGTCCGATCAATCCTCGAGCAGCGCGACCGCAACCACCTCCTGCCCACTGCCCCGCCCTGGGGCCTGTGCATGGAGCGGGTCGAGTATCCCGAAGGCCAGGGCTGCCTGGACGGGACGGATGCGGAGTGCGCCGCTGACGGGGGCACGGCCCATGACGAGCATAAAATGGCCGGGCGCGGCCACCGGGACCCTGATGGGTATGACCACGGCCCTGACCGGGGCCCTGCGGACGGCTGACCAGCCCGCGGGGGTCTCCTCCAGCGCCCGCGTCGCGGAGCAGTACCGGCAGGCCAACGCCGGGGCCTTGCGTCTGCGCCTTGGGGGCAGCCTGGCCACCAGCCTGGACTCGGCCCTGCGCCGCCTGGACGCCGCCGCCACGGCCTTCACCTGGCCCGCCGCGGGCAGCCCCTTCGCCACCGGGGCGCGCCTGGCCGTGGCCCCTTCCGAGCGCAAGGCCGACCTCACGGTGAACCTGCCCGCGGCCGGGAGCGCCCCCCAGGAGGACAAGCAGCTCTCGCGCGGCTTCACGGCCAGCGCGCAGGCGGGCCTGGACCCCGGCACCTACACACTGAAGCTGGGGCTGGGCGGCAGCAGCGACACCCTGTCCGTCACCGTGGAATCCGGCGACACCAACCGGGACGTGCTCGACGCTTTCGCCGCGGCGGTGAACGGCTCGACCCTGCAGGTGGACGCCTCGGTGCGCAGCCAGACCGGCTCGAACATCCTGGGCGCCGGGGTCATCCCCACCGGGAGCTTCCTGGTCCTGTCCGTGAACCAGACCCGCGCGGGGCAATGGCAGGACCAGAGCCCGACCCTGACCGACACCTCCGGCCACCTGGGCGCCTGGCTGGACCTCTCGGCCACATCCGCGCCGCTCGCCCCGGCCGAAACCGGCACGCACCAGCTCACCAGCCTTTCCGTGGCCCGGCCCACGCTCTACCGCAGCACCGGCCTTGACCCCGAGGCCGCCACCACCCTGGCCCCCGGCACCTACACCGTGGCCTACGCCGTGGGACCGGACTCCGGCAGCGTCACGGACGGCAGCCTGGACATCGTGGTCAGCGCCGGGGACACCTGGAGGGACGTGCTGGCGCACATGAAGAGCGTGTTCGGCTCGGCCAGCGCCTTCATGACCTCGCAGCTGGTGCCGGCCAAGCGCGTCTGGGACTCCGCCACGGACGAGAAGCACGCCGTGGTGGACGCAACAGGCCTTGAAATCCAGCTGAACGACCCCAAGCCCGGCTGGCGGCTGTCGCTTTCCGGCGGCGGCGCCGACGTCGGCACGGACAACATCCTCTCGGCCCTGGGGCTGAACGTGACGGCCCAGCCCGGCAGCGACGGCCGCATGGTGGTGGACGGCCGCGACCAGACGCGCACGCCGGGCACCTTCAGCGTCGACCAGGGCCGCGTGGTGCTGGAGGATTCCGGCACCTTCGGCGCGGTTGTGCCCGTGTCCGTGCAGGCCCCGCTCGACCTGCTTTCCCAGGGGCTGACCGACGTGGTCATGGCCTACAACGACCTGCGCGGGCTTTTGACCAAAAGCGCCGACCTGCTGCGTCCGGGCCTGGCCGAGGACTGGCGCAAGCCCGTGGCCGACCGGGCCGTGGCCTTGCAGGGCCTGGGCCTGGCCGAGAGCGGCCGGGACAGGCTGCTCTGGCTGACGACCGACGGCTTTGTGCAGTCCCTGGTGGCCAATCCGGCAATGGTGAAGCAGACCCTGCTGGGCGACGGCGCGGACCAGCCGGGCCTGTTGTCCGAGCTGTCGAAGAAAGCGCAGGACGCGCTCGTCGCCGGGGCCGAGAGCCTGCTCAAGCCGCAGAGTTCGTTTGCGGCGCGCGACCCGTTCCTGGCCTCAACAAATCCGCGCACCGAGGTGGAGTTGGAGAAGGCCAGCCAGCTTCTGGACCTGCTCGACAGCGCCAACACCCTTTCCGCGGAGCCCTACCCCTGGGAGGGCGGGGCGGCATTGCTGCGGCGCAAGGGCTGAGGGCGCAGGCGTCGTTGCAGCGGCCGACTTTGGCAAAACATACAGCAGGGGCGAATTTATTTTGCGCGCGGGCGTGTTTTTTGGGTTTTTCCCCTTGCTGTTTCTATTTGCCTGGGATAATGCGGAAATAGGTCAAGGCATGCTTGGAGCGTCGCGCGCGATCGTTGGTGAGCCGCAGGCGGGCGGGACAAGGCGGGTTTTTTCTTGTATTCCATGAGGAGTAGGAAGCGATGAAGTCCATTTACGTCGGCAATTTGCCTTTCAGCGCCAAGGAAGATGAAGTTCGGGACCTGTTCGCCGCCTTCGGTGAAGTGCAGGTGGTCAAGTTCGTCATGGACCGCGAGACCGGCCGCTTCCGTGGCTTCGGCTTCGTTGAGATGGACGACGCAGGCGCCGCCAAGGCCATCGAGAGCCTGGACGGCAAGGATTATGGCGGGCGCACCTTGCGCGTCAACGAGGCCAAGGAGCGTGAGCCCCGTCCGCCCCGTCGCTACTAGGCGCATCGGCTTTCAAGGAAAAGTCCCCGTTCCGGAAAGGTGCGGGGACTTTTTTGCGTCCGGCGGAAACCCAGGTGCCGCCTGCTGGCGCGGGCCTACTGCAGGTAGTCGTCCAGGAAGCGCCCCATCTTGATGTCCAGGCCGAGGATGTGCTCGGTGAGCCAGTGCTTGAGGAAGTCCAGCACCTCGGCAGGATTGGCGCTGTCGGTCGCGCAGTTGTGTTCAAAGATCTGCATGGCGGCGTTGAAGGATTCGTGCTCCCGCAGGTGCTCCTCGAACTCCGGGTAGGCGAAGGCCTGCATGTAGCCCTCCTCGATGTGGAAATGCTCGGCCGCGTAGGCTTTGAGCCGCGCCACCAGCTCCGGGGCCGGGCAGTGCTGGCCGGCCTGGGTCACCGCGTCGTGGAGCTCGTTGATCAGGTCCACCAGCTGCCGGTGCTGCTCGTCGATGTTCTTGATGCCCACAAGCAGGGAGTCGTTCCAGGCGAAGTATGGCATTTCCGGGCTCCTTGGACGGGATTGGAGGAACATACGGCCTATCCTGCCATATTCCATGGTCCCAGGGCAAGGGCCGGGAAAAGAAAAGGGCTCCGGCCCCCCTCCCTGGATGACCGAAGCCCCGCGCCCCATGACGGGCAGCTGCTGCCTAGTGTATCGGATCATTGGCCGGGGACTTTAGCCCGGGCCAGGGGCCAAGAAAAAGGGCCGGACATTGCTGCCCGGCCCTTGGAATGTATGCTGCGTCAGCGGAATCTACTTCTTCTCATCCTTCTCTTCGACCTTGTCGGCCACGGCGCATTCGGTGGTCAGAAGCAGGCTGGCCACGGAGGCGGCGTTCTGCAGGGCCACGCGGGCGACCTTCTTGG
>CAZXZF010000181.1:0-5789 GCA_964645095.1 uncultured Desulfocurvus sp.
CGCCAGCGCCGCCTACCGCCGCGAGGTGGCGGGCAACCTGCTGCTGCGCCTGGCCCTCCTGTAGATCCGGGGGTGTCCCCGCTGGGCGGCCTTCCGAACCCCTTCTCCTTTCGCGCCGAGGTCCGCGGTCAGGGACAAACACCGTTCCTGGCCCTGGGCGTGTCCTCGATGACGGCGATCTTGCGCCAGTGCCCGCTGCGGAAGCGCAGGGCGAAGGACAGGGCCAGGGCGGCGATGTAGGCGGTGAGGCAGAGCCAGGGGCCGTGCAGGCCGCCGGTGCCGGTGGTGACAAGCAGCCAGGTGGGCAGGATGAGCACGCCGAGGCTGGCGGCCAGCATGGTCAGCATGACGAAGCGGGTGTCGCCCGCGCCTTTCAGCGCGCCGAAGTAGACGATGGAGATGCCGTCAATGAGGCTGTACAGCGCCACGTAGCGCAGCAGGATCACGCCCGCGTGGCGGATCTCGGCGAAGGCCGGGTCGCCGGGAAGGGGGGCCACGCCGGGGGTCGTCTCGAAGAGATCAAGCAGCGGGCCGGGCAGCAGCACGAAGATGAGCCCCACGGCCCACATCCAGCCCAGCGACAGGCGCAGGATGTTGCCTGTGGCGCGCTCGGCGATGTCCGGGCGCTTCTGGCCCTGGCTGCGGCCCACCAGGATGCTGGCCGCGATGGACATGCCGATGATGGGCAGATAGGTCAGCGAGTTGATGGAAAAGGCGATGTTCGTGGCCGAGAGCGCGACCAGCCCCAGGCGGCCCACCAGAAGCGAGAACCCGGTCAGGGCCATGATGTCGAGGAAGAACTGCACGCCCGCTGGCAGGCCGATGCGCAGCAGCCTAAGCAGCAGCTCCGGGTCCGGGCGGGTCAGGGCGGTGATCTTGTGGCGACGGCGGGCCTCGGGCGAGTACCGGATGAGCGCCAGGAAGAGCAGGCAGGTGATGGCGCTGCCCGCCACGGTGGCCATGGCCGCACCGCGTATGCCCAGCTCCGGCGCGCCCCACTTGCCGAAGATCAGCGCGTAGTCCAGCGGGATGTTGGCGGCGGCCCCGAGGAGGTTGGCCACCATGACGACGACCGTGCGGCCCAGGCCGGAGAAGTACGACGAGAGCGTCGTGGAGAGGATCATGAAGCCGCCGCCCAGGGTGAGGATGAAGAAATAATCGGCCTCCAGGGCGCGTATCTGTTCGGGGTGCCCGGCCCAGGCGAAGAGCGGCCCCCCCAGGAAGGCCAGACCGGCCAGGAGAACGGACGAGGCCAGGCTGAACCACACGCCCTGCCACACTGCCGGGCCCACGCGCTCCGGGTGGCAGGCCCCGGAGTACTGCGCCACCAGCACGCTGACGCAGCTGGCCACGCCCATGAAGAAGCCGATGAACAGGAAGGAGGCCAGCCCCGCGGGCACGGCGGCGGAGATCTCGGCCACGCTGTGCCGCCCCAGGAACACGCGGTCCGTGAACTGCATGAGGGTGTAGCTGCCCATGCTGACCATGAGCGGCGCGCCGACGGTCAGCGCCTCGCGGTAGCCGCCGGGGCCTTGCCAGCGGCTGGGCCACTGCTCGGGCAAGGGGCTTGGGGCAGGGCTCATACGGCCTGCCCGGCGGCGAAGCCCGAGGCCCAGGCCCAGTGCAGGTTGTAGCCGCCCAGCTCGCCCGCCACGTCCAGCGCCTCGCCGATGGCGAAGAGGCCGGGCAGCTTGCGGCACTCGAAGGTCTTGGGCGAGAACTGCGTGGTGCAAAGCCCGCCGCTGGCGGCCTCGGCCCGGACCATGCCCAGGGTGCCGGACGGCGTCACCCGCCAGGCATGCACCACTCCGGCCAGGGCCTCGATGTTTGCCTTGGACAGCTCCGCGCACTTGCGGCTTGCGGCCGCGGCGAGTTCCAACGGCAGCGCGGCCCGATTCATCTCGGACAGGAGCGCCTCGGCCAGTCGGCGCGGAAGCAGGCCCGTGATGACGCTGCGGGCCAGGGTTTTTCCCCGCGCCGGTTCGCGCAGAAGCTGGCGCAGGTCGGCGCTTGGCGCGAGGTTGATGGTGAGCGCCTGGCCCTTGCGCCAGTGGGACGAGATCTGGAGCGCTGCCGGGCCGGACAGGCCCTGGTGCGTGAACAAAAGGCCGTCGGTGTAGGTTTTGCCCAGGCAGGAGATGCTGGCGGTGACGCTCAGGCCCGAGAGCTCCCGGCACAGGGCGAGCATGGCCCCGGTGCAGGTCAGGGGCGTCAGGGCCGGGCGGGCCGGGATGTGCGTCAGGCCAAGGGCCCCGGCCAGCCGGGCCGTGGAGTCCGTGCCGCCCAGGGCGGGCCAGGCCGGGCTGCCCAGGGCCAGCACCACGCGCGGCGCGTCCAGCGGCCCCTTGTCCGTGTCCACGCGGAAGCCGCTGCCCTCGGAAGTGGGGGCAGGGGTTATTTCCTCCACCCGGCGGTTCAGCAGGAAGCGGCACCCGGCCCTGCGGCAGGCCCCTTCCAGGGCGTCGGTGAGGGGCGTGGCGCCCTGGTCGCAGAACAGGCGGCCAAAGTCCTCCTCGCTGGCCGAGAGGCCAAGCTGGCCCAGCAGGGCCAGGAAGTCCTGGGGGCTGAAACGCCCCAGGGCCTGGGCCGTGAACTTCGGGTTGGCCGAAAGGTAGTGCGCCGGGGAGGCGTCCAGGTTGGTGCAGTTGGAGCGCCCCCCGCCCGAGGCGCGCAGCTTGCGGGCCGTGATCCCGGAGGCGTCCACCAGGGTCACGCGGCGTCCCCTGCGGGCCGCGGTGAGGGCGCAGAGGAGCCCGGCTGGCCCGGCCCCCAGGACGAGGACCTGCGGCTTGAAGTCGGTGTAGGATTTGGTCTGGGGCATGGCGCGGTTGTAGGGGATGCGCGCCGGGAACACAAGCCGCGCACCGGGCCGTACCCCCCTTCCCATCCGTCGCGGACTGTGCTAGGCACTCGGCTGGAGCGCGGCTCCAAAAACTTCAAGAGGGGTGGGTCATGGATTTCTTCTTTTTCTTCGCCGGGTTGTTGGGCACCATCGCTGGTCTTCTCGCCATCAAAATGACGAGCCCCAACGAGCACCACTAGGCCCTGGGCCTTCAAGCCGTCCGCTCGCACACGCCTCCTTGCCGACCCTCCGGGCCGGTGAGGCGAATGCCTTTTGGGTCCGCTTCGGCGGGCCTTTTTCGTTGCTGCGGCTGATTGGGCGGGCTCTGATTCAGCGGGGCCTGGCTCAGCGGGGCCTGGCTTCGTGGGATTTGTTCCAGCCCAGCCCGCGCAGCCTTGCCGCCACGGCGCGCGCGGCCACGGCATGGGCGTAAGCGTTCCAGTGGCCGTCGGTCTTGAAGGCCAAGGGGCGGTGCTGCTCTCGGAAGTCCTCGGCGAACACCGGGTGCAGGTCCAGGAAGGGGATGCCCAGGCGCGCGGCCTCCTCTGCGGCCATGCGGTTCAGGCGCAGTGCGCCCGAGCCGTAATCCTGGGCCTCCGGGGAGCCCGTTTCGATGGGCGCGCGCACCCCGTCCATGACCAGGAGCAGCCTGGCCCCGGCCTGGGCTGATTCTGCGGCCAGACGCCCGAACAGATAGCCTGTGGCTCGGCGGTCCAGGGCCTCGCGCCCGGCCAGGCTGCTGACGTCGATGTTGGCCTGGTACCGGGCGGGTTGTTCCTGCGGCAGGAAGAGCCCGCGCAGGGCCTCGAAGCGCAGTTGCCGCCCGTAGGCCAGATAGCGCCAGGTGGCGCTCAGGTTGCGGATGCGCGCGGTCAGGCCCTGGTGGTACGGCGCTGGCGGAATCTCTTCCACGGAGCCGTTTTGGCCCAGGCGCAGGCGCAGGAAGCTTTTGGTGTACATGCCCGGCACCTCGCGCCAGGACTCGTCGAAATCGTTGTGCACCAGAAGCACGATGAGCACGTCCGGCCTGGCTGGCAGGGCGGCGTTGCGGGCCATGTGCAGATACTGCGAGAGCGCC
This sequence comes from uncultured Desulfocurvus sp., assembly GCA_964645095.1. Classification (GTDB taxonomy): domain Bacteria; phylum Desulfobacterota; class Desulfovibrionia; order Desulfovibrionales; family Desulfovibrionaceae; genus Humidesulfovibrio. Next base: position 3,921 of record CAZXZF010000181.1, read on the forward strand.
GCGCCGCTGATGCCGTAGCGGAAGACTTCTGCGCCCGAGCCCAGGTCGCGCTCCAGGTCTTCGGCAATGCTTTGGTCCGGCGGCACCTGCAAGGCCTCCACATAGGAATCGCCGACCACGGCGATGCGCAGGGCTCCCGTTCGCTTGGCCGGACGCTCAAGCGGGTAGTCCGCGCGGGCCGAGTTCCAGCCCTGGGCGTTGATGCTGAAGGGCGCGCGCACATCTCCGGCCCAGTATGCCCCGCGCTGGCCCGGCTGATGGCGCAGCACGCCGTCGATGAAGGCGGGCGCGGGCAGGTCCGGGGCCGGGAGCACGAAGCGGAAGCACAGCTCCGAGACCAGCAGCAGCGCGAGCAGGCTGGCGGGCACGAGCAGGAGGCTGGCAAGCAGGTCGGATCTTCTGGACATTGTACCTCTGGACAGTGGGCCTCTGGGCAGGGGGTAGCCGGGGTGCTTGCGCTCCCGGCCCTCCTCCCGCTACATGGGGATGTCGATGCCTTTGATGGCGCGACCTGTCTATACGAAAGACCAGGGCCGCAGGCAAGGCCTGGGCCACGGAGGATTCATGCGCATCATTTCGTGGAACGTCAACGGCTACCGCGCCGTGCTCCAGAAGGGCTTTGTGGACTGGCTCTCGGCCTGCGGGGCCGACGTGGTCATGCTCCAGGAAACCAAGGCCGAGCCGGAGCAGATCTCCGAGGCCGAACGCGGCCCGGCGGGCTATGACGGCCTGTGGAACTGGTCCAAGGGCAAAAAGGGCTATTCCGGCACGGCCTGCCTGTACAAGGCCGAGCCCCTGGCGCACTCCTTTGGCCTCAATGACCCGCGCTACCGGGGCGAGGGCCGGGTCATCCACCTGGAGTACCCGGACTTCCACCTGTTCAACATCTATTTTCCCAACGGCCAGAAGGACGAGGAGCGCCTGGGCTACAAGCTCGGCTTCTATGAAGCCTTTTTGGCCCAGGCGCAGGAAATGAGGCAGGCGAAGCCTGTCGTGGTCGGCGGCGACTTCAACACCGCCCACACGGCCATCGACTTGAAGAACCCCAAGGCCAACGAGAAGACCTCGGGCTTTCTGCCCATCGAGCGCGCCTGGCTCGACAAGCTTGTGGCCCACGGCTACGTGGACACCTTCCGGCTCTTCGAGCCCGGCCCGGCCCACTATTCGTGGTGGAGCTACCGCTTCCATGCGCGCGCCAAGAACGTGGGCTGGCGCATCGACTACTTCTTCGTGTCCGAGGAACTGCGGCACCGGGTCAAGGGCGCCTGGATCGAGCCGGAGGTGCAGGGCTCGGACCACTGTCCGGTGGGTGTGGAAATCGTCTAGCCGCAGCTGGCAACAACAGCGCAGGAGTGATGTGATGAGCGAGGAAAAGAAGGACAACTGGCTCGGCTATGTGGCCACCACCACCATTCTGTTCGCCGTGTGCGCCACCCTGGCCACCTTCAAGGGCGGGCAGCACTCCACGCGCGCGGTGCTTTCCCAGTCCAAGGCCACCAACCAGTGGGCCTACTACCAGGCCAAGGACCTGAAAAGCTACATGCACGAGCTGAGCCGCGACGCCCTGGAGCTGTCCGTGCTGGACGCGGGCAAGGGCGCGCGCCCGGAGGCCGTGCGCAAGAAGGCCGAGGCCTACGCCGCCAAGATCGCCAAGTACGAGGTGCAGAAGGAGGAGATCAAAAAGCAGGCCGAGGCTTACGACGAGTCCATCGCCCAGGCCCAGGCCCATTCCGGGGCCTTTGGCATGGCCATCATCTTTCTGCAGATCGCCATCCTGCTCTCGTCGGTGTCCGCGCTCATGAAGCGCAAGCAGCTCTGGTACGGGGGCATGGCCGTGGGCGCGGTGGGCGTGCTCTACTTCGCCAACGG
>CAZXZF010000182.1:0-5762 GCA_964645095.1 uncultured Desulfocurvus sp.
TCTATCATTAAAAGTGATATACTCTACCAACTGAGTTAACGGCCCCCGAAGGAAGGCCCTTTTAGCCGGACGCATGGGGTGTGTCAAGGAGAAAAGCACAGGAGAAATGCGCCATCCAGGACGGGTGCAAAGCGCCGCCAGCTATGCTACATTTCGGGCCGGCAGAGACGGGAAGCACACGGAGGGCGGGCATGGCGCGGGACGCACTGGTCGGGGTCGGCGGCAGGCCGCTTTCCGCAGACATATTGCGGCATCTGCTTGAATCGTCGCAGGACGTGCTCTACGCCGTGGCCCTTGACCCGGTGCACATGCTCTACGCCACGCCCGCCTTTGCCCGGCGCATGGGCCTGCCCGAGGACTTCCTGGCCCGTGGCTACGCGTTTGGCGAGTACCTGTTAAGCGTGCACCCGGACGACCAGGGCAGGGTCGCTGAGGGCATGGGCGCCATCGTGGCCTCGCGCTCGGACGCCGACCTGCCGGAGAACCCCGCGCGCTACCGCCTGCGCACCCCGGAAGGCGGCTGGCGCGCCATCGAAGACACCTACCGCATACTGCGCGACGCGGACGGAGTCCCGCACACCCTCATCGGCAACGCCCGCGACGTCTCCGAGCAGAGCGAAGCCCGGCGGGCTTTGGCCGAGAACGAGGCGCGCTTCCGCTCCCTGGCCGAGAACTCCCGCGACCTGTTCTTCTCCATGCGCTTTCCAGAGGGCCGCTTCGACTACCTGAGCCCCTCCTATGGCGAGGTCACGGGGTTCAGCCCGGAGGAGCACTACGCCGACCCCGGCATCATGTTCCGCGTCATCGCCCCGGACTGGCGCGAGCCGGTCGCCCGGTGGCTGGAGGACATCCGCAGGGGGAACGTGGTGGAAAGCTACGAGTTCCAGATCGTGGACCGCTTCGGGCGTCTGCGCTGGCTGCACCAGCGCCAGGTGCTGGTGCCCGCGCCGGACGGTCGGGGCACGCTGCTCCAGGGCGTGGCCACGGACGTCACCGACCTGCGCCAGGCCCGGCAGTCCCTGGTGGAGAACGAGGCGCGCTTCCGCTCCCTGGCCGAGAACTCCCGCGACGTCTTCTTCTCCTTCCGCCTGCCCGAGGGCCGGTACGAATTCATCAGTTCCAAGGTGGCGGACATCCTCGGCCACACGGCCCAGGACTTCTACGCCGACCCGGGCCTGTTCCTGCGCTGTGTGGCCCCGCAGTGGCGCGGGACCATGGCGGGCTGGAATGCCGAGATCGCCCAGGGCCAGGTGCAGGACAAGTACGAATTCGAGGTGCTGGACAGGCATGGCCGCCTGCGTTGGATCGTGGAGCGGCTGGTGCTGGTGCCCGCCCCGGACGGCCAGGGCATGCTGCTTCAGGGCGTGGCCGCGGACATCACCGAGGAGCGGGGCGCCCGCGAGGCCCTGCGGGCGAGCGAGGAGCATTTCCGCCAGCTCATCGAGGCCTGGCCGGAGCAGGTCATGCTCAGCGTCAACCTGACCGCAGGCCGCCACGAGTACGTGAGCCCGAGCATGGAGCGCGTCCTGGGCTACGCGCCCCAGGAGTTCTACGACGACCCGGGCCTGGGCATGCGCGTGGTGGCCCCGCAATGGCAGGAGCAGGCCTGGGCGTGGATCGCGGAGCTCCGCCAGGGCATCGTGCGGCCCGCCTTTGAGTTCGAGCTGGTGCACAAAAACGGCCAGCACCGCTGGATCCACCAGGTGGGCGTGCTGCGTCCGCACGCGCCGGGGCAGGGCCTGGTGGTGCAGTTCACCTTCCGCGACATCACCGAGGAGCGGGGCGCCCGCGAGGCCCTGCGGGCCAGCGAGGAGCGCTACCGCCAACTGGCCGAGGGCTGGTTGGATCAGATCGTCATCCGCTTCAATCTGCACACGGGGCGCTACGAGTACGTGAGTCCCGGCATGGAAAAGGTCTTCGGCTTCGCGCCGGAGGAGTTCTACCGGGACGAGCGGGGCTTCGTGGGCCGCACCGTGGCCCCGGAGTGGCGCGAGACCGTGCAGGAGTGGCTGGCTGAGGCCAGGGCCGGGGCGCTCCGGCCGGAATACGAGTACGAGCTCATCGACGCCTGGGGCGCGCGGCGCTGGGTGCAACAGCATTGCACCCTGCTGCACGCGGCAGACGGCACGCCCGAGGTGGTGCAGGGGGTGCTGTACGACAACTCCGAGCGCCATCGCCTGGAGGAGGAACTGCGCGCGTCCAGGGCGTTTTTGGATTGCATCATCGAGCAGAGCCCAATGTCCATGTGGATTTCAGACGAAAAGGGCACGCTCATCCGCTCCAACCAGGCCCTGCGCGAACAGCTCAAAATCACCGACGAGGAGGTGGTCGGCCGTTTCAACATCTTTAACGACAACCAGGCCCTGGAGCAGGGCTTCATGCCCCAGATCCGGCGGGTCTATGAACAGGGCGGCACAGCCCGGTTCTCCCTGGCCTATGACACCGCCCGCACCGAGGGGCTGGACCTGGCCCAGTCAAGCCGGACCATCCTTGACCTGACCATTTCTGCGGTTCAGGACGCCAAAGGCAAAACCACCAACCTCATCATCCAGCACCTGGACATCTCCGAGCACAAGCGCCTGGAGGAGGAGTTGCGCGCCTCCAAGGCGTTTTTGGACTGCATCATCGAGCAGAGCCCAATGTCCATGTGGATCTCCGACGAAACCGGTACGCTCATCCGCTCCAACCAGGCCCTGCGCAAGCTGTTCCAGGTCAGCGAGGAGGAGGTTGTCGGCCGCTTCAACATCTTCCAGGACAACCAGTCCCTGGAGCAGGGCTTCATGCCCCAGGTCCGGCGGGTCTATGAACAGGGCGGCACGACGCGCTTCATGCTGCCCTACAACACCGCCCGCATCGAAGGGCTGGAGCTGTCCAGGTCGAGCACCGCCTTCCTCGATGTGACCATCTCCGCAGTCCAGGATGCCCAGGGCAAAATCACCAACCTCATCGTCCAGCACCTGGACATTTCCGAGCACAAGCGCACCGAGGCGGCGCTGTTCAAGAGCGAGCGCCTGTCGCGCAAGCTCCTGGAGTCCATGCACGAGGGCGTCTGGGCCGTGGATGCAAACCGCCGCACCACCTTTGTCAACGAGCGCCTGTGCGCCATGCTCGGCTACGCCTCGACCGAGCTCATGAACATGTCGCCCACGGACGTGCTGGAGTGGCCGCAGCGCCATGTGGCCAAGAGCCAGCTTTCGGATCTTGAGGCCGGATACTCCGGGGCCACGGACTATGTGCTGATCCGCAAGGACGGGAGCAGGTTCCCGGCGCACGTGGTGTCCTCGCCGGTCATGGAGGAGCAGGGCCGCTTCGAGGGGCTGGTGTGCGGCGTGGTGGACCTGACCGAGCGCGCGCGCATGGAGCACGAGCTGCGGCGCAACCAGGCCCGGTTCGAGGCCCTGTACGAGCTCTCGCGCCTGACCCCGGCCACCGAACACCGGCTGGCCTCCTTCACCTTGCGCGAGGCCATCCGGCTCACGGACAGCAGCGCCGGGGTGCTGTTCTTTGTCAGCGAGGACGGCCAGCAACTGGTGCCCAAGGCCTGGGAGACCGGCGAGTTCATGGGCGGGGGCCAGGTGCCGAGTTTCCCGGCCAGCGGACCGCTGCCCTGGGCCAGGGTGCTGCAAAGTGGTCATCCGCTTTTGGTGAATGATATTGCCGAGTTCGCCAATATGATACCACCGTGGCACCCGCCGATGAGCCGGCTTCTGGGCGTGCCCGCCCTGGACGGGTCCCGGCCGGTGGCCGTGCTGGGCCTCACGGGCAAGGACGAGCCCTACACGGCGGAAGACACCCTGCAGACCACGCTGCTTCTGGACGGCATGTGGCGCGTGGTGCGCGCCCGGCGCGATGAGGAGCGCATCCGCGCCTCGCTGCGCGAGAAGGAGGCCCTGCTGCACGAGGTGCACCACCGGGTGAAGAACAACCTGCAGGTCATCTCCTCACTCATGGACATGGCCGGGCGGCGGCTTTCCAGCGCCGAGGCCCGCGCGAGCCTGGAAGACCTGCGCGGCAAGGTGCAGGCCATGAGCCTGATCCACGCGCAGCTGCACGGCGCCAGGAGCGACGGCGGCATCAGCCTGGAGCGCTTTGTGCGCGCCCTGTTCCACCAACTGCGCGAGCTGTATTCCGGAGGCTTGAGCCTGTCCCTGGTGGTGGAGCTTTCGAACCTGGCCCTGGGCGTGGACCAGGCCGTGCCGTTGGGCTTGGCCCTGAACGAGGCCCTGACAAACGTCTTCAAGCACGCCAGTTCCGAGGGCCGGGCCGGAAAGGTGTCCATCCGCGCCGGGCAGGACGCCACTGGCCAGGTGTGCATCCTGGTGCGCGACAACGGGCCGGGCCTGCCCGAGGGCTTTGACCCCGGGCGGGCGCAGAGCCTGGGCATGAAGCTCATGCACGGCCTGGTGCGCCACCAGCTGGGCGGGAAGCTGGAGGTCCTCAATTGCGTACCCCCGGAGCGCTCAGGGGTGGAGGTCTGCATTTGCTTCCGTGCGCATATTGCGAAGTGACAAATGTTTGGAAGGCTGGTGCGGCCCGTCGCCTGGCCAGGAAGCATGGACTGGCTGGCGCCGGGCCGCATGAGGCTGGCCGGGGCGCGCAGGAGTGGGGCTGCGCGCCGGGGCTGCCGGGGATTGTTCAGCTACCAGGACTGGTACTGCTTGATGGCCGAGACCCGGGCAAAGGCCCTGGCCGCGCTGGCCTCCTCGTCCAGGGCCTGGGCCAAGCCTGCGCTGGCCGAGAATTCCGGGCAGCGCGAGGCCTCGGCGGAGTCGTCGGGGCAGGCGCTCATGCGCGGCCAGCCGTCCAGGACCAGCGCCTCGGCCGCCTGTTCGCAGCCCTCGTCGCAGTAGTGTTCGCAGTCGCCGCAGCGCACGTCGCCGTTCTTGTGCCTTTTCCCGGCCATTGTCCCTCCCCGTGGTGGCCCTTTGGGTCGGCCGCCAATGTTGTGAACCAACAATAGACGCATGGCTAATATTTGTCAAGGGACTAATCTCCGGGCCTGCCTTTTGCGAGCGCCGCGCCTGCCCGCCGCCAGGCCGCCAGGCCAAGGCGCCAGGGCAAGGAGCGCCCGGCCAGGCCGCCCTGTCCAGTCCTGGGGCCGTTTTGCGGTCCGGCTTGAGGCCCGGCGCGTTTTGTGCGAGAGTCCTTCGCACGTCGCTAGTCCAGGGGGGCTTTACACACCATGCGCGAGATCATCCTCATCCACGCCACCGGCGAGGACCGCCCCGGCATCACCTCCATCCTCACCGGGGTCCTGGCCGCCTGCGGCGTGGACATCCTGGACATCGGCCAGGTGGTCATCCACGACCATCTCACCCTGGGCATGCTTGTGGCCCTGCCGGACGAGGCCCAGAGCGCGCCGGTGCTGAAAGACCTGTTGTTCAAGGCCCATGAGTCGGGCATTACGCTGAAGCTCACGCCCATCAGCCCGGAGGATTACGAGACCTGGGTGGGCGTGCAGGGCAAACCCCGGCACATGGTCACCCTGCTCTCGCGCCAGCTTGAGGCCGCGCAGCTCTCGCGCGTGGCCGACACCCTGGCCCGGCACGGCCTGAACATCGACATCATCAACCGCCTCTCGGGCCGCGTGTCCCTGGTGGAGGCCGGGCCGGTGCGCCCGGCCTGCGTGGAGTTCTCCGTGCGCGGCAGCACTGCGGACTGGGCGGCCATCCGCCGCGAGTTCATGGACATCTCCTCGGAGATGGGTGTGGACATCGCCCTGCAGGAGGACAACGTGTTCCGGCGCAACCGCAGGCTGGTGG
>CAZXZF010000183.1:0-5744 GCA_964645095.1 uncultured Desulfocurvus sp.
GATCACGTCCGTCAAGGTGGTGTAAATTCCGTTGGCCCTGAGGGTGGAAATCCTTACGCCGCTCGGGGTGGAATTTCCAGCAAGCTGTTCGCGTTGAGTTCAGGTGTTGATTCCGCCATGGCCTCTACCTGCATGTAGCGGTGCTGGAGCTGCCACTCGTCGTTCTGCTCCAGCAGCACCGCCCCGATGAGCCGTATGATGGACGCTTCGTTGGGGAAGATGCCCACCACGTCGGCTCTGCGCTTCACTTCCTTGTTCAAGCGCTCCAGCGGGTTTACGCTGTGTAGCTTCACCCGGTGCTGGGATGGGAAGCCCATGAACGCCAGCACGTCGTGTTCGCTCTCGTCCATGTGCCCCGCCAGCTTGGGCCAGCGCTTGCGAAGCTGGTCAGCCACGTGCCGCCAGGTCTGGCTGGCGCTTTCCGCATCGGGCTGGAGAAAGGCCTGGCGCATAGCGGCGGCGACCATGGTCTGCTGGCCCTTGGGCACGTAGGCTAGGCCGTTGCGCATCCAGTGCACCCGGCAACGCTGCCATGTAGCCCCCATGACTTTGGTGATGGCCGCCTTCAGGCCTTCGTGGGCGTCCGAGATGACCAGTTTCACGCCCTTGAGACCACGGCGCAGCAGGCTCCTGAGAAAGCCCGACCAGAACGGTTCAGCCTCGCTGGGGCCGATGTGCAAGCCCACGATTTCCCGCCTGCCCTCGGTGTTCACCGCCACAGCAATTATGGCCGCTACACTGACCACCCGGCCTCCTTCACGCAACTTAAGGTATGTGGCGTCAAGCCACACATAGGGCCAATCGCCCTCAAGAGGCCGTGAAAGAAAGACGTTGACCCGTTCGTCAATGTCTTTGCACAGCTTGGACACCTGCGACTTGCTGATGCCATTGAGCCCCATGGCCTGCACCAAGTCATCCACCCGCCGCGTGGACACGCCGTTTATCCAGGCCTCCTGGATGACTGCCACCAGAGCCCGCTCGCTGGTCTTGCGCGGTTCCAGAAACGGCGGGAAGTAGCTCCCCTGGCGCAGCTTCGGGATGCGCAACTGGAGCTGGCCCACACGGGTGTCCAGCGTCCTGTCCCGGTAGCCGTTGCGGTAGTTGAGGCGGTCCATGTTGCGCTCATGGCGACCGGCACCGATGACGCCATCGACATCAGCTTCCATGAGCAGCTGCAACACAGATTCCGCCACCGTCCGCAAAAAATCCCCCTCGCCAGCCTTTTGCAAAAGCTCCATCAATGGCATCCTGGAATCGGTCATCGTGGCCTCCTTGGGTGTTGGTGTTGCTTAGTAACTCCACCATACAACCAAACGGCCCGATGACCACCTCCGCCGATTCGCCCAGGGGGAGAGGGATATCCCTCTCCCCCTGGCCAACCTCAGAATTTACACCACATCCGTGGACTCTAACCAAGGAATCGGAAACAATGCTGTCAGCCTGCTGACAACTCGTCCCGGAAAAGGAGTATTTCTCTAAAAATCTTGAACAAAAAAGTGCCGTGACGCGGGCCAGTCCTGGCGGCGCATATTAAAGCGCAGCCGTGTAGGTGCGGTTTGCGGTTCGGTCGCCATTTCCAGCTAGGCTCTGGCATCGGCGTGAGATGACAGCCAAGAGTTTCAGGAGCGGGCCGGAGGCTTCACTACCCCGGCCCGCATTCTCAACTTGAGTGCAACGAATTCTCAAATTGGCTGGCGACTTACAGTTGCGTTAGAACCGTCCAGGCATGGCTACCCATTCGCATAAAAAATGTAGTGCAAAAATGTAGTGCAGCAAAGAAAAAGGGCTTGCGAAGCGATTCGCAAGCCCTTGATCTTTCTGGTGGAGCTGGAGGGAATTGAACCCACGGCCTCTTGAATGCCATACAAAAGGTGTTAAGCATAGGCTCGAGAATTGCTTACTGTTTTTGACGTCAGCACGGCACGAATACGAGCTTTCGGGGGCATTTGCAGTGCAAAGTGGCCTTCCGATGAATGCAGGAGGCGGCTCAATTCATGGCCGCCAGAGGAAGCGTCAGGCCTCAACATTCATGTCCATACACTCCAGGCCGCCGCTGGCTCCGTTTACCGGCAGGTTGAGCGACACAAGGCGCGCTGGCGCGTGCAGGGGAAATTCCAGTATGTTCATGGTGCAGTAATCCTGGCCCAACTGAAACAGGTTGTTTAGGGGCACGCCCAGAATGCGGCACAGGATGGCTCGGTTGACGCCGGCGTGGGCCACGACCAGCAGCATCCCGGTCCGTCCTGTCAGAATCCCGGTCAGCGCGGTCCAAACCCGGTCCTGGGCCTGGCTGAAACTCTCCCCGCCCGCTGGCGCGACTTGAGCCAAGTTGGCCCCGCGTCGCTCAAACTCGCCGCAAAAGCGCTGGCGCACCTCGTCGGTCGTGAGTCCCTCCCACCGCCCCAGGCTGATCTCTCGCAGACCGGGCAGAGGCGTGGCGGAAACACCTGACTTGGCCAGGGCCAGCTCCGCAGTCTCGCGGCAGCGTGAAAGGTCCGAGCACCACGCCCCGGCCAAAGGCAGTTTCGCCAGCACAGGACTCCAGGCCCGCGCCTGTTCCCGCCCCCGCTCCGTGAGGGGCAGGTCGCGCTGGCCCACGAAGCGCCTGGGCTGGGCCTGTTCGATCTCCCCGTGGCGCAGGAGCAGCACGGTTGCGCCGTTCATGCCGGGCCTCCGGCGGCGAGGAGGCGCTCCAGGGGCGCTCCGGCCGCTTCTTCGATGCGTCGCTGCATGTCCAGGGCGTTGTGTCGCCTGCGGCGGATGGCCGCCGTGGCCTCGGCGTCGCCCTGGAAGCGGTCCAGCTTGTCCTGAAAGCGCGTGGGCACGTCCACGCGCGTGCTGCCTTGCACGAGTTTGTCCGCAAAGTAGACGACCGCTCGCTCGGTGAGCTTTGGAGCCGATTCTGGCGGGATGTCGCGGTGGGTCTCCACGATGCGCGCCACCAGCTCATAGCCCAGGCCGTCCAGGAGCGCCGCGCCCGCCGCCTCATGCTTTGGCTGGCCTTTGGCGATGTCATGCAGCAGGGCCGCGGACTCCACCACCTCAAGATCCAGGCCCGCGCCCCGCGCATTGAGCGCCCGCGCCAGGGCCAGGGCAGCATTTGCAACGCCGCGGCCATGGGCCAGGCCGCGCTCCCCGGCATTGTGCAGAGCCAGGAGCGCAACAGCCTCGCCCGGCGTCGGAACGCCGCGACGCTGGCAGCGCCGCCGGACCTCGGCCAGGTCTGCGGGGGTGTCCACGTCGAAATGGATGCATTGATCGGCCACGGCGACTTCGGCCGCGCCACGGCTTTGTTCAAGGGCCTGAAGCGCGCCAGCCAGGCCGCCTGGCCCGTCCCAGGCCAGGATCTCCGCGGCATGGCGGAGGGCAATCAGGGGCGGGTGACCACGCTGCCCGTCAAACACCGGGTGCAGCACGGCAGCGGGCGCTGTGGCGGAACGCCTGAGGAGCAGCCGCAGGGTGAGGGGCCGCACCAGGGGGATGTCCACGGGCAGGACGAAGAAGGCGTCCAGGTCTTGCGGCAGAGCGCGCACTCCTGTCCGCAGCGAGGTGAACATGCCGTCGGCGTAGGATTCATTGACCACGGCCCGGATGCCCAGCCGCCTGGCCTCGGCCAGGGTCTTGGGGGCGTGGTGCCCGGCCACGGCGATGATCGTCTGGGCTCCGGCGTGGCGAAACAGGTCCGTGGCGTGTTCCAGCAAGGTGCGCTCGCCGAGCCGGACCAGGGGCTTGAGCCCACCCAGGCGCGAAGACAGGCCAGCAGCCAGGATGACGGCGGCGAAGCGCGTCACAACGGCATCCTGCCCGCGCGTACTCCTGCCCGGCAGGCGATGAGCTCGGCCGCTATGCTCACGGCGATCTCCTCCGGCGTCTCGGCCCCGATGTCCAGTCCGACGGGGCAATGTACCCGGGCCAGATCGGCGTCCGTGAAACCCTGGCCGCGCAGCCGCTCATACACGGCGCCGCGCTTGCGTCGGGAGCCGATCATGCCGATGTACCCGGCCTGCGTGCGCAGGGCCTGGGCCAGAACCTCGGCGTCATACATGTGCCCGCGCGTGACGATGACCACGAAGGCCTCCGGCCCGCTGGGCAGGCCCGCGAAGCAGTCGCCGTAACTGTCCAGCACGCGGATGTTGGCCTGGGGGAAGCGCTGGGCATTGGCGAATTCAGCGCGGTCATCGAGCACCGTGACACAAAAGCCGAGCATTTCCGCCACCTGCGCCGTGGGCCGCGACACATGCCCAGCGCCGAAGATGTAAAGGGGGCTGGCTGCGGCCCAAGGCTCCAGGGCAAAGGTCAGGCCAGAGTGCTCCAGGACCACCGGCGCGTTGATGTCGGCCCCTGCAGCGTGGGCGGCCTGGGCCAGCGCCGCTGGGAGTTCGGCCCCGGCCCCTTGGCCTGCGGGCAACAGCAGTGTCCCTGGCCCGGCCTCCAGAGGCGTGAGCCGCAGGCAGCGCTGGCCTCGCGTCAAGGCTTGGTCCAAGCGGCGGAACAGGGGCAGGCCGTCGGGCGCCAGGCTCTCCAGAAACACCCGCAGCCGCCCGCCGCAGATCATGTCCGCCCCGGCGGCCAGTTCGCCCGTGAGGTCAAAGGCTTCCACACAACGCTTGCCGTCAGCCAAGACTTGGGCCGCGCGGGCCATGACCCGGGCCTCCACCAATCCGCCGCCCACGGTGCCTGCGGCGATGCGCACTCCGCCGTTTCCGTCCGCAGCCAGCAGCATGCGGCTGCCGGCCGAGCGCGGCGTGCTGCCCTCGTGGGTCAGGATGGTGGCCTGGACAAGAGTTTCGCCGCGTTCCAGATGCTGAAGCAGCGTGGGTAGGATGTCGCTCATGCCTGGCCTCGTCCTTTTGTGGGCTGTTCGATTCTCAGACCGTCTGCGCGCGCTGTCCGCTGCAAGCCGCCCCAGCGCGGCCGCCGGTATTTCACCCAATTCGCCGGGCGGCAGGGGGGTGCCCGTGGCCGGGTCCGTGATCTCCAGCAGCAGATCGGCCTCGCGCAGATGATAGCCGCTGTGGGCCGAACATTCCACCCCCCCGCCATGGCCCGCCCCGGTCCTGCCCCAGTGGTCGAACACCTCGCAGTCCCAGGCCGCCTCGACCTCGGCGCGCAGTTGCGGGGGCAGCGGTTCGCCGCTGGCGAGCACCGTGCGAACGGACTCCTGACAGGCCTTGTTCACCTCGCCATGGGCAACAGGGCGCGCAGCTGTGTTGGCGCGGCCACCAGAACGGTGATGGTCTCGGCTTCGAACTGAACGGACAGGTCTGCCGGGGTCCAGCCCTCGGAGGGGCTGACGGCCCTGGCTGCGATGTCCGGCAGGGCGCGGGCAAGCAGATCGGCCACGCCCCATTCCCGGCGGCCCGGCAGCAGCACCAGGCCCAGCATCACGCCTGCACCGCCCGCCACCCACCACAGCGCGGCGTTGGGCTCCCGGAACATGGCCGCGCAGGGCAAGCACCGGCAGGACGCGCCCGTACAGCCAAGGGTGCGAGACAAGCTTCTCTCCGGTGCGGCGGCGCAGCCGGAAGCGGTAACGGAGAGAGTCGGGCACCGAGTCCGGGTAGCGGTCGTGCCGCAGGCGCTTCACCTCATCAGCGTTCATGCCGCTGAAGCGTTGGCGCCAGGTGTAAATCGTCTGCTCGCTGATGCCGTGCTTCTTGGCGACCTGGGCCACCGGCTCGCGGTCAGACTCGCGCAGGATGCCGACCATCTGCTCCTCGGAAAATCTTCCCTTCCTCATGGCT
>CAZXZF010000184.1:0-2915 GCA_964645095.1 uncultured Desulfocurvus sp.
TGTTCAGCGTCACCGTGGCGTGGGTCACGCCCAGCTCGGCCAGGTCGTCCAGATACTCGGGCATGGCCAGGCCGTTACTCGACAGGCAGAAGAGCATGTGCGGATATTCGCGGCGGATGAGGCGCATGGTCTCCAGGGTCTCCGCCGGGTTGGCCATGGGGTCGCCGGGCCCGGCAATGCCGATGACCGTGATGCGCGGTTCGCGGTCCAGCACCTGGCGCGTGTATTCCAGGGCCTGGAAGGGCCGCAAAATGCCGCTGGTGACGCCCGGACGCGACTCGTTCACGCAGTCGTACTTCCTGTTGCAATAGTTGCACTGGATGTTGCACTTGGGGGCCACCGGCAGGTGCACCCGGCCGCAGGTGCCGGAGGATTCCTTGTTGAAGCAGGGGTGCTTGACGGATGCGGGGGCGATTCCTGTGGCGGCGGAAGTGCTGATGGTCTGCATGGTCGGCTCCTTTCTCTGGTATGTCGAGCTGCTAGAGGTATCCGTAGCCGATGTCGGAATCGTTCTGCTTCTTCTCCAGGACCAGGTTCACCAGGCGGTCGAAGAGCGCCTGCGCGCCCCGGTAGCCCAGGTGCAGCAGGCGCTGCCCGCCGAAACGGTCGTGGATGGGGAAGCCCACCCGCAAAAGCGGGATGTCCCAGTCGCGCGCGGCCCGCTGGCCCTTGCTGTGGCCCACCAGCAGGTCCGGGGCCAGGGTCCCCGCCTCTTCCACGATGTCGAAGAAGTCCGCGCCCTCACGCACAATGGGCATTTCGCGCAGCACCGAGCCGCAGGCTGCGTCTATGTGCGCCGCCAGGTTGCGGTTCTTCGCGCCCGTGGCCACGAGCACGGGCCGAACCCCGATCTCGGCCAAAAAGCTCGTGAGCCCGATGCACAGGTCTTCCTCGCCGTAGACCACGGCCCTCAGGCCCGAGACGTACTTGTGCCCGTCCACCAGGGCGTCCACGTAGCGGCCGCGCTCCAGGGCCAGCTCGCGCGGGGTCGGGAGGCCGGTGATGGACTTCAGCGTGGCGAACAGGCTGTCGGTTTCACGGATGCCCAGGGGCAGTCCCAGGCGCAGCAGCGGCACGCCGAAACGGCTGTGCAGCGAGGTGCCTGCGGTGTCCTGGCCCTTTCCATCCAGTCCGGCAATGGCCCGGCCCAGCTCGATGGAGGCGCGCGCGCCGGACATGGCGCGGATGTCGGAGAGCTTTGTTCCGCCCGAGGGGATGTTCTCGTATTCCAGCAGCGCCGGGCCATCCAGCGTCTCGGAGTAGTCCGGCAGGATGATGGGCTCGACCCCGAAGCCGCGGCAGATCTCCTTCAGGTGGCGGATGTCCGCCGGGGAGACCATGCCGGGGAACAGGTTCACGCGGGCGTTGGCCGGGGCCTTGTCCTTCATGCCGCCAGGGCAGAGCTGCTCGGCGATGGCGCGCACCGCGCCGTGGAAGCCGTCCATGTGCGTGCCGGAGTAGCTGGGCGTGGACACGTGCACGAGCTCGGCCAGGGGCAGGTCCTTGAACTCCTCGCGGAACTCGGCCAGCAGGCGGGCCACGTCATCGCCGATGGTTTCGGTCAGGCAGGTGGTGGCCACGCCGATGACGCCTGCGCCGTACTTCTGCATGGCGTTGAGCAGGCCCTTCTTCAAGTTCGGGCCGCCGCCGTAGATGGCGTTCTTCTCGCCCAGGGCCGAGGAGGCGATGTCCATGGGCTCGCGGAAATGGCTGATGATGTAGCGGCGCATGTAGGTGGCGCAGCCCTGGGACCCGTGCAGGAAGGGGACCGCGCCCTCCACGCCCTTGAAGGCCAGGGTGGCGCCCAGCGGCGTGCAGAGCTTGCAGGCGTTGGTGGTGGAGACGTTGCTTTGGCCCTTGTACTTGGAGTCGGCCCCGGCCTTGGGCTCGGGCTTGCTCGCGCTGACTTCGTTCATGACGGCGTTCATATCCATGGCCTACGCCTCCTTGCCTGTGCAAATGGGGTTTGTGCTGCCGGGGCTCACGCTGTTCTGGAGTTCCCGCCGGGGCACGAAGCGCCAGATGGGGCTCAGGACCGAGGCGTGCACTTCCTTGGCGAAGTTGAGCATGCCCACAAAGCCTTCCAGCGCGATCTTGCGCTCGTGGTTGTGGTCGCAGAAGCCCACGCCGAGCTTGAAGGCGATGGGCCGCTCCTTCACGCCGCCCACGAAGATGTCCACGTCCTTCTCCTTGAGGAAGGCCGAGAGCTCCAGCGGGTTGGCGTCGTCGACCACGATGGTGCCGGGCGCGCAGATGGCGGCCAGTTCGCGGTAGTCCTCCTCGGTGCCGGTCTGGGAGCCCACGATGACCACCTCCATGCCTAAGTGGCGGAAGGCCTTGACCAGGGAGAAGGCCTTGAAGCTGCCGCCCACGTAGACCGCGGCCTTCCTGCCCTCCAGGTCGCGGCGGATGTCCTTGAGTTGCGGCATGAGCACGGCCAGTTCCTCGCGGACCAGGGCCGCTGTGCGCTCCACGATTCCCCCATCAGGGCCAGCCGCCAACTCCGGCTGCGTCAGCTCGAAATGCTCGGCCACGGCGTACAGGCTCTCGGCCACGTCCTCGATGCCGATCCAGGAAACGCGCAAAAACGGGATGCCGAAGTCCTCGCGCATCATCTTGGCCAGATCCTGGGTGGAGCCGGAGCACTGCACCAGGTTCAAGGACACCCCATGCGCCCGCCTGAGATCGTCCACCCGGCCGTCGCCCGTGATTCCGGCCACCACCTCGACGCCCATGCGCTTCAGGTAGTCCTTGATGATCCAGGTCTCGCCCGCCAGGTTGAAGTCGCCCATGATGTTCACGGACAGCTTCGAAATGCCGCTCACGTCGCCGGTGCCCACCAGGGTGCGCATGGCCTTGCACGCGGCCAGGTAGCCCTCGCGCTTGTTGCCCTTGAAGCCCTCGCTCTGCACCGG
>CAZXZF010000184.1:3015-5706 GCA_964645095.1 uncultured Desulfocurvus sp.
CCGCGGATGTCCCAGGTGTAGGCCGCGCAGCCGATGGGCCCGTGCACCAGGTGCAGGGCGTCGGCGATGGGATAGAGCACCACGCGCGAGCCGCAGAACACGCAGGCGCGCTGGCTCACGGCCCCGGCCAGGGAGTCGCGGTTGCAGGCCATGTTGAAGTCGCCCTCGCCGATGCGCTGGATCTGGTCCTTGCGTTCGTCGAAGATCGCCGTGCGTTCCGCAGGAATGGCCGGACACTCGTCGATAATGGCTGTGGCTGTCTCGCTCATGATGGACTCACTTTCCCGCTAGCTGGCAGGCTGCGCCGCAGGCACACGAGGTTGGTGGGAGAAAAGCCGCAGGCGCGGTAGAAGGCGTGGGCCCCGGCGTTGTCACGGTCGGCCAGCAGTTGCAGACGCGTGGCCCCCAGGCCCGTGCCCCAGGCTTCAATTCTTGTGAGCAAGGCACGACCGATGCCCTGGCCGCGAGATCCGGGCCGGACCACCACGTCCTCCACCAGCAGCGCAGGGCCGCCCTGGGCCGTGGAGATGACCACCTGGGCCGTGGCCATGCCGGCCACCACACCGGCGTTGTCGCCGGGGGTGACAGCCACGAGCACCAGGCGGTTTTTTGCGCCCGCAAGCATCTGCCTGAGGCCGTCCTGCTGCCGGGCCGCATCCACCGCAAAGTCCGCCTCCAGGGCGAAGAGCAGGCCCAGCAGTTCGACCAGGGCGTCGAGGTCCTGGTGGCGGGCTTCGCGGATGGCGCAGGCGGCGGTCATGTCAGGCTCCTCGGTTTCTTTGCAAACGTGAGCGGCTAGGACAGCAGGTATTCGCTCGCGGGTTCGCCGGATTCCAGACTGTCCAGAATGGCGTCGATGGCCTCTTCGCTGTTGACGCCCTTGAACCAGAGGTTGTCGGGCTGGATGACCAGGATGGGGCCGCGCTCGCACTGCTTGAGGCAGCCGGTGGTGGCCACCTGCACGTCCAGGCCGCGGTCCAGGATGCCTTCCTCGATGTATTGCAGCAGGCCGTCGGTCTGCTTGTGGCAGATGCCCTTGGGCTCCTTGCCCAGGCGGAAGCTCTGACAGACCAGGATGAGTTTTTCGGGCAGGGCCATGAGGTGCTCCTTTGGAATGTGTTTCGTTGTTGATGGTATTGATTAAATATTCTGGCTAATTGGCTTTGACGCGCTTTTTGCAACCCTTTTTCCCGCCGCCGAAGAGGGTGTCCACGGCGCCCTGGATCTGGGCCTCGCCCGTGAGCACGGTGATGCCCTTGGCGGCCAGGAACTCGCGCGGGGGAGCCCCGGCGCTGGCGGCCAGGATGGCGAAGCAGTCGTGCAGGGTCTCGGCCAGGGCTTCCCAACGGGCGTTGCCGCCGCTGGGCACGCCTGTGGACAAGGGTTCCGGGGCCTTGCGGGTGCCGATGAGGCTCGGCAGGCCGTCGCCCTCGCGCGGGCCGAAGATGAGGAAGCGGATGGCCTGGCCCAGGTGCAGGTCCACGTCCAGGCCGCTTGCGCTGGCCACGGCCACGTTGACCCGCGCGCCCGAGGGCCCTGGCAGGGCCGGGGCCGGGCACGATTCCGGGGTGTCCTTTTCCAGCCCGCCCTTTTCCAGTCCGCCCTTTTCCAGTCCGACAACGGCCTGGCCGCAGGAGTCAAAGGCGGGCATCAGGGCGATGCAGCGGCCGGCCAGCTCGCGCAGCTCTTCCATGCGCGCGGCGTCCGGGGCCTTGGGCGCGCCTGATTCTTCATTCGTTGGGTCGCAACAGGCCGGGCCACTGCAGACAGGATGAAAGGGCACCAGGGCCAGCATGTCCGCGCCCAGTGCGGCCGCCACGCTGGCCACGTCGGCCACGTGCTCCTCGTTGATGCCCGCGATGACGGTCATGTTCACCTTGACGAAGAGCCCGGCCTCGCGGAAGGCGCGGATGGCCCTCGCCTGCTCGTCCACCAGCAGGCGCGCGGCCTCGGGCAGGGGCAGGGTGCGCGTGCCGGGGCGTATCCAGGCGTAGAGCTGCTCCACGATGAGCGGGTCCACGGCGTCCACCAGCACGGTGACATGGGCCAGGCCCAGCCTGGCCAGCGCTGAAGCGTGCTGCGCAGCGGACAGGCCGTTGGTGGAGAGCGTCAGGGCCAGCTCCGGGTGACGCTCGCGCACCAGGCGCAGGGTCTCAAAGGTCGGGCCGGGCTCGGCCAGGGGCTCGCCGGGGCCGGTGATGCCGACCATGGAAATGCTTGCGCCGCCCTCCGAGGTGTCGGCCAAAACGCGCTCCAGCCACTGGAGCACATCCTTGGGCGACAGGGCCCGGCCAGGGGTCTCGGGCTCGCCGAAGCGGCGGCGGATGGTGTGCTTTGCGGCCACGGGCAGGTGGATGCGCCCGGCCTGCGCGCGGGCATTGGCGGCAAAGCAGGGATGCCCGGCGGGGTTGTGATCGGTGTCGGCGGCTGGCATGGGGCGGCTCCTGTTGGTGCGGACGGTCGTCTTGCCGGATGGTTGTCCCGCCCCTGGCCCGGGTTTTTGAGGCCCAGGCCAGGGGATCGGGGGAGGTTACAGGGTCAGCTCGAACTGGATCTCGGAGTCGTCGCGGTCCTTGCGGTCCAGGAGCAGGCCCAGGATCTTCTCCAAGAGGCGCAGGCCGCCCTTGTAGCCCACGGTGGGGAAGTACTGGTGCCCCACGCGGTCCAGGATGGGGAAGCCCCAGCGCAGGA
>CAZXZF010000185.1:0-5676 GCA_964645095.1 uncultured Desulfocurvus sp.
ACCGCGAACATGCACTGGTAGATCATGAACACCGAGTGCGGGATGGTGGCGGCGTAGTCGGCGTTGGGGGCCGCGCCCACGCCCGTGACCCAGGCCCAGGCCAAATTGCCGGTGACCCCGGCCACGTCCGGCCCGAAGCTCATGGAATAGCCCAGGGCCACCCACTCCATGCTGATCAGGGCGATGAGGAAAAAGCTCTGCATGATGGTGCCGAGCACGTTCTTGCCGCGCACCATGCCGCCGTAGAACAGGGCCAGGCCCGGCGTCATGAGCAGCACCAGGGCGGCGCTGATGAGGATGAATGCGGTGTCTCCCGCCTGAATCGTGGGCGCCTGGATCATGGGGGTTCTCCCTTGTCATGGGGCACGGTGAACAGCTCCCGGCACAGGCACGCCAGCCGGGAATGAGGGATGCCGCCTGCCCCGAGTGGCGGCGGAATCTTCTTAGCCACAAATTCGGCTCCTGCAAAGTCAAATTTTACCATGGTTATGACAATTTTGTATGAACATCCGGCCGAATGTGGAAATGACACGGAATTTTCTTGGCGAAAATGACACTCTTTGCCGTCTCCACATCAGGGCGATGCGCACGGCTTGCCAATTCCGGCACATTCAGGCCGGACCGAAGCGGGCCGGACCGGGCCGACCATGCCCGAACCGGGGGCACCAACGCCCGGTTGCCCGCTGCGCGCGGCTCTGCTATCCTCAGGCCATCGGGCCCGCGTTGCCGGTCCGCACCTCCAGCCTGCGAGGACGCCGTGTCCGCATCCGCCCTGCCCCAGCTTGCCCCGCACCAGCTTGTGCTGGAGCTGCCGTCCGAGACGGCCTTTCTGCCCTCGGCCGCGGCAGCAGCCGAGAACGCCGCCCAGGTCTTCGGCCTGGACCGGGGCGGGGCCCTGCGCCTGGCCCTGGCCGTGGAGGAGTTCTTCGCCTACCTCTGCCCCCACGCCGGGCGCGAGGAGCCCATCCGCCTGACCCTGTCCGACGGCGGCACCTTCACCCGCGCGGACTTCCGCTTCCGGGCCGGGGAGGTCAGCCTGCGCGCGCTGAACTTCGCCGCCAGCGTGGACCTCGACGCCCTGGACGGGGACTCCGGCGAGGTCGCCGAACTGGGCCTGCTGGTGGCCGCGCGCACCACGGACCGCTGCGGCCTGGAACGCTCCGGCCCGGACGTGTTCCACCTGCACGCCGAGGTCGACCGCGTGTACCCCGAGGCCGAGGCCATCAGCGCGCCGCAGCGCCTGAGCGCGCCCCTGCGCCTGGACCACGCGCCCGCCTCCGGGGCCCTGCAGCACGCGGCGCTCCTGGCCGCCGGGCGCTACCCCGCACGCCAAAGGCCGCACAGCTTCACCCGGCCCGCGCGCTTTGCGGACATGGTGGCCGGGGGCCAGTACCAGGCCCTGCTGGCCCTGGACGCCGGGGGCAAGCCCGCCGGGCTCGTCTGCTGGCGCAACTCCGGACGGCGCGCCGTGGTCTTTTCCGGCCCCTACGTCTTTGACCCCATGCTGGCGGAGGACACCGCGCGCCTGCTCACCGAGGGCTTCCTGGGCCGGGTGGCGCGCACCGAGGCCCTGTGCGCCCTGAGCGAACGGCCAACTCTGGACCTGCCGCGCGGCTGGTTCGAGGCCCTGGGCAGCCTGACCCTGCACGGCCCGACCGGAACAGACGGAGCAGACGGCGAGGAAAAGGGCGAGCCGGTCGAACAGCCCGCCTTCTTCCGCCACCTGCGCGAGGACGCGGGCGCGGCCATCTGGGCGCACCCGGACCTGTTCCCCTTTTTGCGGCGCGAGTACGACCGCCTGGCCTTTTCCCGCGACCTGCTGGCCGCAGAGCCGGCCAACCCCGCGCGGCTGCCCGCGCATTCGCTTCTGGCCACCACCCTGGACCGCCTGCGCGGGCTGGCCATCCTGCGGCCCATGCTCGACGGCCGCGACTTTGCCGTGAGCCTCGCGGCCCATGTGGAGGCCATCCGCGAGCAGGGCTTGCGCGACATCCTGCTGCACCTGGACCTCTCCGAGCCCTGGCAGGGCGCGCTGTTCCCGGCCCTGACCGCCTGCGGCTTCACGCCCAGGCTCGTTTTGCCCCACGCGGGCGCTTCCGACATGCTGGTGTGCCAACATGCCCCCGGCCATAGCTGAGCTCGTCCCGGAGTACATCCGGGCCTTTGAGGCGTACACGCCGAGCCGCCCGGACCCGGTGCTCATGCGCCAGTACGGGGTGGACCACCTGCACCGCCTGAACAACAACGAGAACGCGCTGGGCCCGCCGCCAGCCGCCCGCGCGGTCATCGAGGCCTTCGAGTCCCGGCGCTCGGCCATCTACCCCAGCGGCGACTGCTTCGCCCTGCGCACGGAGCTGGCCGAGCGCTTCGGCAAGGACCCGGAGCGCTTCCTGGTGGGCAACGGCTCCTGCGAGGTCATCGCCAGCGTCATCAAGGCCTTCTGCGAGCGGGGCGACAACATCATCACCGCGGACAAGACCTTTGCCGTGTACGAATGGGTGGCCGAGTTCTCGGGCTTCGAGGCCCGGCTGATCCCGCTCAAGGACTGGGGCTTCGACCCGGAGGCCATGCTGGCGGCCATGGACAGCCGCACCAAGATCCTCTTCGTCTGCAATCCCAACAACCCCACGGGCGCCTGGTGGGACCGCGAGACCATGGAGCGCTTCCTCTCCGGGGTGGCCGGGCGGGCCATCGTGGTCATCGACGAGGCCTACTGCGAGTATCTGGACGACGAGGGCTTCCCGGACGGCATGGAGCTCATGGAGCGCCACAAGAACGTGGTGGTCTTCCGCACCTTCTCCAAGATGTACGCGCTGGCCGGCCTGCGCGTGGGCTATGTCTGCGGGCAGAAGGAGGTCGTGGACTACATCCGGCGCACGCACATCGTCTATTCCGTCAACGCCATGGGCCAGCCAGCCGCCGCCGCCGCCCTCCAGAACGACGCGGCGCACATCCAGGCCACCCGGCGCATGGTGGCCGAGGCCAAGGCCCTTGTGCTGCCCGCCTTTGACGAGCTGGGCCTCCGTTACGTCTCGAACGCGGGCAACTTCGTCATGGCCCAGACCCCGGCCTCGGACTCGCTCATCTACCGCCAGCTCATGCGCCGGGGCGTCATGGTGCGCACCATGACCGGCTTCCGCTTCCCCAACTGGATCCGCGTGACCATGGTCGAGCTGCCGGTGATGCGGGACTTCCTCACGGCCCTGCGCGAGGTCCTGGCCATCGTGGATGGCGGCCCGGCATGAGCCAGGACTCGCCCCAGGACTCCGGCCAGGACTCCGGCCAGGACGTCACGACGTCCGCCGCACCGCCCCAAAATCCGGGAGCGGGTCCGGGCGGCTTGCCAAATGATCCGTCGAGCGGCCAGCAGGGCCTCTGGACCTACGAGTTCCTGTCCCTCTGCGCCATCAGCGTGCTGGCCTTCTGCAACATCGCCATCTTCTACAGCTTCTACAGCTACCTGACCGAGCTGGGCATCCCCCCGGCCTGGCGCGGCCCGCTGCTGGCTTTGGAGCCCCTCACGGCGCTCCTGGTGCGGCCCGTCCTGGGCCGGTTCCTGACGCTCGGCAACAGCGTGCGCTTCATGCGCATGGGCCTGTGCCTGGCCACCCTGGCCCTGCTCTGCTACCCCTTCACCACGGCCATCGCCGCCCTGGCCCTGGTGCGCGTGCTGCACGGCCTGGGCTTCGTCATCCTCGTGGGCGGGCTCATGGGCGTGCTCACGGTGGTGCTCCCGCGCGAGAAGAGCGCCCAGGGCTTTGGCCTGTTCTCCGTGACCATCCTCCTGCCCTACGCCATCATGCCGCCCTTTGTGGAGCTGGTGCTGCCCCATCTGCCCGGGCACGGCGCCGCCTACGCCCTGGCCGCGCCGCTGATGCTCCCGGCCTTCCTGCTGCTCGGCCCGCTGGGTCGGCGCACCCGCGCCCTGGCCCAGACCCTGCACCCCTCGCACCTGATCAAGCCCAGCTGGACCGAGGTGCGCCAGGGGCTCGGCAAGCCGTCCGTGGCGCTGCTCATCGCGGCCAACCTGTTCCTCGTCACAGCGCACTCCATCATCTTCTTCTTCATGCGCGACTATGCCGTGCTCCTCGGCGCGGGCAACCCCGGCATGTTCTTCAGCTACGCCAACGCCGCCACCATCGCCCTGCGCGTCACCTGCGGGCACCTGCTGGACCGCGTGGACAAGGGCCGCCTGCTGACCCTCGCCTTCCTCGGACTGGCCGTGCTGGTGCCGCTCTTCGGCTGGGCCGGCATTCCGCTGGCGCTCTTCGGCATGGCCGTGCTCTACGGCGCGGGCATGGCCCTGACCATGCCGCTCCTGAACGCCAGCATGCTCCAGGTCTCGCCGCCAAACCTGCGGGCCTACAACGCCAACCTGATGATGGTGGCCGTGGACGCAGGCTTCTTTGCCGGGCCGTTCTTGGGCGGCATGCTCCTGGCCGCAGGCCTGAGCCACGCCGGGCTGTTCAGCGTGAGCGGCGGCTTCATGCTTCTGGCGGGACTGTGCGCCCTGCCCGTGGGCCGCGCTATGCGCAGGCAGGGCGCAAGCCAGCCCTGACCGCCATCCTGCTCCTGCGTCACGGGCACCGGCGTGGCCGTGGTGCTCGGCCTGCGCCTGCTGCTGGGCCAATAGCCTCCGGCGGCCAAAGGGCCTGAGGCCCTTTGGAATCCCCATATGACCCACACAAGCCGAAAGGGCTGCTTCAGGTTCCTCCTGAAGCAGCCCTTTCGGCGCAATGGGGGGGTCTGGGGGGCTTCAAGCCCCCCAGCGAAGCCCCTGGCGCGGTCCGGCTAGATGTGGAGTTGCAAGACGTTGTTCACTCCCTGGCCGATTCGGCTCACGGGCGTTTTTATTTATAATTACATGTGATTACTGAAGTTATTGTGTCCGTGGAGCCAGCGGGGCAACTCGCTGGCTCTTTCGTCTGAACTGCCGCAGCTGGCGGCGTAGGCCCACTCCCGCAGCGCCGTCTGGATGAACCGCTCGGCCTTGCCGTTGGTGCGCGGGGTGTACGGCCTGGTGCGGATGTGCTTGAGGCCAAGCTCCGCGCAAGCCTTGCGAAATGCCCTGGAGACATAGCCGCTTCCGTTGTCCGTCATGACCCGCCGCACCTCGATGCCCAGCGTTTGTAAAACCCAAGAGCTGATGCAAGGAAGGCGACCACGCTCTGCTGGCGCTCGTTGGCCAGGATCTCGGCAAAGGCGACGCGGCCAGCGCCGCGGGTGCGGTGTACACCGCAGTGGCGATGTGCTAGGAGTGTTCACAATAGGGTGCGGATTCGGGCCAAAGGGACGGAACGCGCGCAAAAAAACTCACAGAAAAAGCGGGGTTGTGGCGACAATCTTGCGCATACCGCGCAATCTTTGCGCGTTCCCGCGCAGGCCAAAATACAGCCGCTAGAAAATTTGTTTAATTACGGAGTGTTACGCATTGGCACGGGCTATGCTATCTTGCTCACGTCGCCGCGTGGCGCACGAAGCAGTGCCTGGCTGAGTACAAAGACAGCCCCCCCAATGTCTGACACCACCTCTAAGGAGCATGATCATGTTGAAGAAGTTCGCCGCCGCCGCCCTGATGCTCGCCCTGGCCGTGCCCGCCTTTGCCCAGGCCCCCAAGAACGAGACCCCCGGCCTGGACAGGCGCGAGGCCAAGATGGAGAGGCGCATCGAGCAGGG
>CAZXZF010000186.1:0-2088 GCA_964645095.1 uncultured Desulfocurvus sp.
TGTCCAGCTTGATGTTGTTGACCTTGATGATGTTGGCCACGACCTGCTTCTGCAGTTCATAGAACTTGTCCTTGGCCTGGGCCACGCTGAAGGAGCCGACCACGCCGCCACGGGTGGTGGAGGCGGTGCTGCTGGCCACGCCGATCTTGCCGCCGGGCTCATTCAGGTTGCCGACGATCAGGTTCTCGGCGCCCAGCAGGCGTCCGGCCTTGGGGGCCGTGCCCTCGTCCACCGCGCCGCTCTGGCCGAGCTTCATCTCGTCGATGAGGGCCTGCAGGCGGCTGCGCTCGATGACGCTGATGCCCTTGATCTGGGCCAGATCGGAGATGGTCATGGCCGTGAGGGCCTTCTGGATGGAGCGCAGGGTCTCGTCCTTGCCCTGCACGCCGAAGTTGAACACGGCATAGCTGTTGGGCTTGGTGGCGGATCTGGAGAGCTGCGCCTCCTGGGCCAGGGCCTGCTTGGCCAGCTTTTTGCTGTTCTCGATGTCCACCAGGGTGATCAAACGGTCCACCTCGGCCTTCACCAGGGGCTTGCTCTTGTCTTCGAAGGAGCGCAGGGCGGTGAGGGCCGCGGCCTGATTGTCGAGTTTGAGCTGGGCCACGCCAAGGTACAGATAGGACATGGAGCCCAGCTTGGGCTGTTCGGCCACGACCTTTTCCAGTTCGGCGACGGCGCTCTGGGCGTCACCGGCCTTCAGGTAGGCGTAGCCCAGTTTCTCCCTGGACTGCCAGTCGCCTGGATTGGCCGCCACCTGTTCCTTGAAGGCGGCGATGGCTTCCTGGTAGTTTTCGCCCACCAGGGCCAGGTTGCCCTTCATGACCGCGTTGCAGCCCGCGATGAACAGTGACGAGATGAGCAGCAGAACAAGCAAGGATCTTCCCATGACTGACTCCCCCTTTCGTAATTGGTACCTGCGGTCGCGCCCAGTGCTCCTTTCCCAAGGATATCATCACCAAAATTTTTGAATGCTATTGTAGTGATTCAACTGTAATCCGAAAGGAATGAAGGAATCAAGGGGGTGGGGCTGGCCGGGTGGGGAAATGCATGATTGCCGCGCATCGGGGCGGCGCGTTGGGCACCACGAACAAGTGGTCCATCACACGCCTTTGCGCGGGGAGTTGCAGTCGGCAGGGGCCCAGGCGGAAAAAAAGTGGGACGGGTTTCCCCGCCCCACCTGGCTGTGGCATTTGCGAAAGCCTGCCTACTGGCCGCCGACCTTGACGCTGCCGACGTTGGTCTCGGACTTGACGTTCTGGCCGTAGCCGACGTTGGTCACGCTGCCGGCCTTGCCCTTGATGGTGATGTCGCCGGTCTTGGCGCCGTCCTTCACGTCTACGGAATGCACATTGGTCTTGGACTGAACGTTCTGCCCGGAAGCCACGTTGGTCACGGTGCCGACATTGCTGTCCACGGTGATGTCGCCGGTTTTGGCGGCGGCGAAGGCCAGGGCCGTGGACGCAAGGACAATGACCAGGCTCAGTGCAAACTTCTTCATGGTCTCCTCCTCTGTGGAACGTTAAGGAAAGGGAACTGCAACTCTAATACCCAATGGCAGGGCAGAGAGCAAGGGCTGTGCCAGAGAGGCCGCGCCTGTATTTCTTGGAGATATTCGCTGGGCGCGGGTTGGGCGCCCGCATGCTGGAAAAAATGTGCGCACTCTGCGCGCAAGATTTCATAACCCCCGGCCGGGCCGGGTTACGCTGCACAGGAAGCCCTTCAGGTACTCCGTCTCCGGCATGGCCGGGTGGATGGGGTGGTCCGCGGCCTGGTGGCAGCTGGAGAGGATCTGCAGGCGCACCCCGGCGTCGCGCGCGGAACCGGAGAGGACCTTGCGCAGGTCGTCGCGGCCCACGTGCTGCGAGCAGGAGCAGGAGAGGAAGAAGCCGCCGTCCTCCGCCAGCTCCAGGGCCAGGCGGTTCACGGTGCGGTAGGCGGCCAGGCCGTTCTCCAGATCCTTGCGGCGCTTGACGAAGGCCGGCGGGTCCACGCTCACCAGACCAAAGCGCCGCCCCTGGGCGCGCAGATCCTTCAGGCCCGCCAGGGCGTCGCTGCCCAGGGTCCGCACACGGTCCGCCACGCCGGAAA
>CAZXZF010000186.1:2098-5641 GCA_964645095.1 uncultured Desulfocurvus sp.
TCTCGCTCCTGGCCGCGCAGTCGAGCGCCGCCTGGGAGGCGTCCAGGCACAGGACCGAGGCCGCCCCGGCGCGCGCGCAGGCCACGCCCAGGCCCCCGGCGTAGGAGAACACGTCCAGCACGTGCCGACCCATTGCCAGGCGCGCTGCCGTGGCGCGGGTTTCGCGCATGTCGTAGAACCAGCCGGTCTTCTGGCCGCTTGCCAGCGAAAACACAAAGCGGCAGCCGTTTTCTTCGATGGACGCCTCGTCCGGAACGTGGCCCGCGGCCACCTCCACCGCGCGCGGCAGGCCTTCCAGCTCGCGGCCCGGCAGGTCGTTCTTGAACAGGATGCCCGTGGGCCGGACGAGGTCCGTCAGCGCGGCGATGATTTCCGCGCGCAGGCGCTCCATGCCCGCAGTGCCGATCTGCACGGCCAGCAGGTCGCCGAAGCGGTCCACCACCAGGCCGGGCAGCAGGTCGCCCTCGCCGAACACGAGGCGGTAGTAGGGCGCGTTGAAAAGGCTTTGGCGCAGGGCCAGGGCCGAGGCCAGGCGCGAGCGCAGCAGTTCGGCGTCCAGCCTCCGGGTGGCGTCCTGGCAGTACACGCGCCCGGCGATGAGCGCGCCCGGGTTCACGTAGGCGCTGCCCAGCGGCCGACCCTGGGCCGACTCCACGCGCACGCAGTCCCCCGGCGCAAAGGAGGTGAGCGGGCTCTTGGCCACGTCCACCTCGTTGCTGAAGATCCACAGGTGCCCGGCGTTCAGGCGGCGCTCCTCGCCCTTGCGCAGGGTCAGCACCGGCAGGCCGGACGAAACGCCCTGAGAGCTCGGGCAGCTCATTCGCCACGCTCCCGGCGCAGGTTCAGCAGCCGCTGGCCGTAGGCGGCCTGGCCCAAAGACACGCAGCCGTCGTTGGGCGGCAGGTTCTTGTGCGTCAGCGGGATCAGGCCGCGCTCGGCCAGGGCTTTGGGCAGCTCCACGGCGAAGGTCAGGTTCTGCATGACCCCGCCGGACAGGGCCACATGGCTGATGCCCTCGTGTTTGGCGAAGCGCGCGGCCATGTTGGCCAGGCCGGTGATGAGGCTGGCGTGGAAGCGCCGGGCAATGACCGGCACCGGGGTGAGCTGCTGCATGTCGGTCAAGAGCGCCCGGAACAGGGCGTAGGTGTCGAGTTCGACCGGCCGCTCATTGGCGCCCAGGCGCGCGTTGCCCTCCTGCCTGCGCACCGGGCAGGGGTACACCACGGCCTCGGCGAAGGGGATGCCCAGGTCCTGGGCCTGCTCCAGCACGATGGCCGCCTGGCCCTCGTAGGTGGTGCGCAGGGTTAGTCCGAGCATGGCCGACACGGCGTCGAAGAGCCGCCCGCAGCTGGAGGTCAGCGGGCAGTTCAGGTCCTTGCGCAGGATCTGCGGCAGGAAGCGGCTGGCCTGCTCGAATTCCGGCAGCCAGGGCCAGGGCGGGCTGTCGTCCTGGCCGCTCTCCTCGATGTCCAGTTCCCAGAGCAGGGACTGGGCCAGACGCCAGGGCTCCTGCACGGCGGTCTCGCCCCCGGGCAGGCTGAACTCGGCCAGGTGGCCCAGGCGGCTGTGGCGCAGGGTCTTTGTGTCCACCAGCAGGCACTCCCCGCCCCAGATGGTCCAGCTGGCGCTGTAGCCCAGGTTGGGCTGGCTGGTGCCGAAGCCCGTGCCGTCCAGCGCCAGGCAGATGGCCGGCCCCTGGTGCGCGTTCTCGGCCAGCACGGCGTGGGCATGGGCGAAGTGGTGCTGCAGGAAGGTCGTCTCGATGCCGGTCGTGCGGGCCATCTCCTGGGCCACGCTGGTGGTCAGGTAGTTGGGGTGCTGGTCGCGCACCAGAAGCACCGGCTCGGTCTGCAGGATGTCCTGGAAGTGCTCGACGATCTCGTGGTGGAAGCCCAGGGTCTCGATGTTCTGCATGTCGCCCAGGTGCTGGCTCACAAAGGCCTTGTCGCCCTTGGTCAGGGTCAGGGTGCACTTGAGCTCCGGGCCCAGTCCCAGCACGCTGGGCCCGGTCTCCGGCAGGAACACCGGCTGGGGCGCGAATCCCCTGGCCCGGCGCAGGAACAGCGGCTCAGCCGCGCCCGGCGGGATGCGCAGCACGGAATCGTCCGTGCGCAGCAGGATGTCGCGGTTGTGGAACATGAAGATGTCCGCGATCTCCGCCAGGCGGCCCAGGGCCTCGCGGTTGCCCAGGCAGATGGGCTCGTCGCTGACGTTGCCCGAGGTCATGACCAGGACCGCGGGCATGTTCTGGCGCTCCTGCTGGAGCAGCCGGCAAAAGCGTCGGAAAAGCACATGGTGCAGCGGCGTGTAGGGCAGCATCAATCCCACCTGGTCGGCCTCCGGGGCCACGGCCGAGGCCAGGGGCGCGCCGCGCCGCTTGGGGCAGAGCACGATGGGCCGCACGTGTCCGGTGAGCCAGGCCTCCTCCACCGGGCCGATCTCGGCCAGTTGCCGGGCGGTTTCGATATCCGGCACCATGACGGCCAGCGGCTTGTGCGGGCGCTTCTTGCGCAGGCGCAGCTCCCGCACGGCCTCCTGGCTGGTGGCGTCGCAGACCAGGTGGAACCCGCCCAGGCCCTTCACCGCGGCGATGCCGCCCTGCATCAGGATGGCCGCCAGCTTGCGCATGGCCTCGTCGCGCCGGGCAACAACGAGGCCGGAGCGGTCGGACAGCCAGACCTTGGGGCCGCAGACCGGGCAGGCGTTGGGCTGGGCGTGGAAGCGCCGGTTGGCCGGGTCGTCGTACTCGCGCTTGCAGTCCGGGCAGAGGGGGAAGCAGCCCATGGACGTGTTCGGGCGGTCGTAGGGGATGGAGCGCGTGATGGTGAAGCGCGGGCCGCAGTTGGTGCAGTTGGTGAAGGGATACAGGAAGCGGCGGTCGTTCTTGTCCGTGAGCTCGGCCAGGCAGTCCGCGCAGGTGCTGATGTCCGGGCTGATGAGCACGTCGTGCCCGCTGCCGCCGGTGCTCTTGAGGATCTCGAAGGTGCTGGCCCCGGCCCCGCCCTCGGGCGCGATGTCCTGGGTCGTCACGCGCATGATGCGCGAAAGCGGCGGCTGCTCGGGCTCCAGCCTGCGCAGGAACTCGTCCAGGCGGCGGTGGCTGCCCTGGATCTCGATGATGACGCCCTCGGGGGCGTTGCGCACCATGCCGGCCAGGCCCACGTCCTGGGCCAGCCTGTAGATGTAGGGCCGGAAGCCCACGCCCTGCACCTGGCCGGTGACGGTGATGCGGCGGCGGGGGGAAATGTCGGGCATGGGCGCTCCTTGGCTGGATCAATCCTGGTGGTGATAGCCAAGGCCGGGCCTCGTGGCAAGAGCGGAGCGCCGCAGGCCGGGGCTCTACCCGAAGCTGTCCAGCAGGCTTTTGAGCCGCCCGCGCACGAAGCGCAGGGGTTCGAAGCGCATGGGGTCGAGTTGCGCCAGGACCTCGAATCCCCTGGCGTCAAAGGCCGCGGGCTCCTCCAGCACGAACCGCGCCGCGAGGGGGTCGGCCCCGGGCAGGCGCTGGGCCTGGGCCTCGGCCCAGAGGGGAACCTGCGCCGG
>CAZXZF010000187.1:0-5627 GCA_964645095.1 uncultured Desulfocurvus sp.
CGCGACTTCACCGTCAACGCCCTGGCCCTGCAGCTCAATCCAGGCGACTTCGGCCAGCTCATGGACTTCTTCGGCGCCCAGCGCGACATCAAGGAGAAGATCATCCGCGTCCTGCACTCACTCAGCTTTGTCGAAGACCCCACGCGCATCCTCAGGGCCATTCGCTTTGAGCAGCGCTTCAATTTCCGCATCGACGGCCAGACCCACCGGCTCATCAAGAACGCCGTGCAGCTCAAGCTGTTCCACAAGCTCTCCGGCACGAGGCTGACCCACGAGCTTCAGTTGATCCTGGAAGAGGAAAACGTTCTGGAATGCCTGAACAGGCTGCATGAACTCAAGCTCATGGCCGCCATCCACCCGCTGCTCGCCCTGGACGGAGAGCATCTGCGCGTGCTGAGCGAGGTGCACAAGGTCCATACCTGGTACAAGCTCCTGTATCTGGAGCCAAAGGCCAACGCCTGGCGGCTGTTCATGCTCGGCTTGACCATGGGCCTGGAACGCGACCAGCTGGAACTGGTCTGCCAGCGGCTGCGCTTCTCGGAACGCGAGTTGCGCGATTTTCTGGCCCTGCGCGATCTCCTCGGCGAATCCCTGGCCAGGCTCATGGTCTGGCAGGACGGCCAGTCGGCCCTCAGCGAAATTTACTTCACCCTGGCTCCCCTGCCCGTTGAGGCCGTGCTCTTCCTCATGGCCCGCAGCCGCCGCGAGGCCATCCGCAAGAACATCTCGCTTTTCCTCACGCGCATGCGCACCCAGGAATTGTTCATCGACGGCGGTGACCTGAAGTCCCTTGGCCTGCAAAGCGGGCCAGCCTTCGCACACATCCTGGGCAAGGTGCGCGCTGCCCTGGTGGATGGCGAAGCCGTGACGCGTGAAAAGCAATTGGAGCTTGCCAAGAACATTATACAGGCGCTACGTGAAAACGGCCTTGAAAACTTCCCGCCGCATCGCAGCCGACGCGGCCGGAAGTAGGACCAGATTTTTTTTGTTGATTGACAATGCAGGATGCGCAGTTGTTGCCGGGAGGTTCGCATGACGCAGGATGATGCTCTCAAGATTGTCAAAGTAGAGAAGGAAAACGAGGACACCACCTCGATCTATTTCACCGGACCAGACATGGAGCGCTTCAAGAACCGCAAGCCCGGCCAATACGCCTCCATCCGCATTTTCAAGGATGGCGCCTGGAGCGCGCCGCATCCGTTTACCCTCGCCAGCGCGCCCAATGATGCGACCCTGCGCATGACCATCAAAAAATCCGGGGCCTTCACCTCCTCCATCCCGGACATAGAGCCCGGCACCCCCATCCAGTGCACCGGCCCCTATGGACAGTTCTGCAAGGACATCGGCACCAGCAAGGAAGTGGTCATGATCGCCGGCGGGGTGGGCATCACCCCGTTTCTCAGCGTCCTGCGGCACTTCAAGGACACGGGTGCGGACAATAAGATAACGCTCTTCTGGGCCAACAAGACCCCGCAGGACGCCTTTGCCGCAAAGGAGTTGGAGGAGCTGACCCAAGACCTCAAGCTGCACGTCGTCCATGCCTACAGCCGCGTTGCGCCCGAGGCCCAGACCACAGCCCCGGCCTTCAGCGATGGCCGCCCAGGAAAAATATCGCATGAATACGGACGATTGAACAAGGAAATGTTTTTGCGCCACATCCCCTCCACAGACGCCTCCTTCTACCTGTGCGGGCCACCGCCCATGCAGCAGGCCGTGCTGGAGGAACTTTCCAGCTATGGTGTGGATCCGGGCCGGGTGGATAAGGAAGCCTTTGTCTTCAGCAAGCCTGCAAAATAATGAAGATGCAATGTAGTATCCCTGCCACAGAGGAATGAGTCCAGGCGATGACCCGAAACAAATACGCAGTGTCCTCTCTGGTTGTTTTTATGGGCTTGTTTTGGGGTGCGCCAGCCTTGGCTGCTGGGCCTGTCCCCCCTATTGATGGGGCGCAGCTCGGAGCTTTATGGGTCATGCCCTTTGTGTGCATGCTGCTCTCAATTGCTCTTCTGCCCATCATCCTTCCATACTTCTGGCACGACCACTATGGGAAGATTTCGTTGTTCTGGGCTCTGGCGTTTCTCGTGCCATTCGGGATCATGCATGGTTTTGAAAGGGGCTTCGTGGAATTCCAGCATACGCTCACCCTGGAGTATGCACCCTTTATTATCCTGCTCTTCGCGCTGTTCATCATTTCCGGCGGCGTACGCGTGACCGGAAGCCTTGCGGGCACGCCGCTTGTAAACACGCTGTTTCTCACCCTTGGAACCGTTCTTGCCAGCCTGATGGGCACAACCGGCGCATCCATGCTCCTCATCCGTCCGCTGCTGCGCGCCAATGCACACCGGCGTTACAAGATACATACAATTGTTTTCTTTATATTTCTCGTTTCCAACATTGGCGGGGCGCTCACCCCCCTGGGGGACCCTCCCCTCTTCCTTGGCTTCCTCAAGGGCGTGAGCTTTTTCTGGACGACAACACACTTGTTCCCGCAAATGCTTTTTGCTTCTGGCTCCCTGCTGCTGATCTATTATTTCATGGATACGCGCCAGCACGCCAAGGAGAAGCGCGTCTCGCCCGCAGACGACATGCAGCATATCCCTCAGGAACGGCTGGGCATCCGCGGTTCGGTGAATCTCCTTCTTCTCCTTGGCGTTGTTGGCCTGGTTCTTCTCAGCGGCATCTGGAACCCGGAGAGGGAATTCCCGTTTCTTTACGTGCAAATCCGGTTGCAGGATCTTGTTCGAGACCTCAGCATTCTCGGTCTTGCAGGTCTTTCTCTTCTGCTGACGTCCAACGAGGAGCGGGTGTTGAACGGCTTCTCGTGGGAACCCATTGTTGAGGTGGCCAAGCTCTTCTTTGGCATCTTCATCAGCATGATCCCGGCCATCGCCATTCTCAAGGCTGGGCAGAACGGGGCGCTCAGGGACGTGATCGCCCTGGTGACGCGCGATGGCGTGCCTGTGAACCACATGTATTTCTGGCTCACTGGGGGACTTTCCAGCTTTCTGGACAACGCGCCGACCTATCTGGTGTTCTTCAATACCGCCGGAGGAGATGCCGGGCACCTCATGAGCCAGGCTCCCAGGACCCTGGCCGCCATCTCCTGCGGGGCGGTGTTCATGGGCGCCAACTCTTACATCGGCAACGCCCCGAACTTCATGGTCCGGTCCATTGCGGAGTCCCAGGGAGTCCAGATGCCCAGCTTCATCGGCTATACGGCCTGGTCGCTGTGCATCCTGATCCCTTTGTTCATCCTGATGACCTTCCTCTTTTTCCTTTAAGGACAAGGGCTGGTTGGCAGAATCGCGTGGTGTTCACGCAGCGGGCGCTCGCCGCTCGCGTCAATCATGTTCATGTGTCCGGGCGATCATCGTCGAAGCCGACGTTGGCTCAAGCCCGTGGTGAGCGTGAGAGCCGTTGCGGCTTGTGGTTCGCGTGCCAGGGCCAACCGGACAAGGCCAGGCCACGGTCTGGAAGATGCCAGCCCTGTCGTTGCCGCATGTTCATGGGCTATCATCACTGCTCCGGGCTGGGCAGCGCCCCAACAAGCGTGCCGACGGAGCCAGGACAAGCCGATGCCCAGACTCCGCATGCAAAGCCTTGCCCTGGGAGGGCGCACGCGGTAGAGTGCCATATCCGGCGGGCATGTGCCCGGAAACTTTGGACAGGTGATGCGCAGCATGGACGTATTGTGGGCCCCCTGGCGGCTTGACTACATACTCGGCCCCAAGCCGGATGAATGCGTGTTTTGCGTGCCAGACCATGCCGGCGAGGACGCGGAACGCTTCATCCTGCACCGTGGCCGCCACAACTACGTCATCATGAACCGCTTCCCGTACAACAATGCCCACCTCATGGTGACGCCCTATCGCCATGTGAGCTGCATCACGGACTTAAGGCCTGAGGAGGCGCACGAGAACATGGACATGTTGCAGTCCTGCGTGCGCATTTTGGAACAGGTCTTCAAGCCCCACGGCATCAACGCCGGTTTGAACCTGGGCGAGGCCGCCGGTTCGGGCATCGCCGCGCACATCCATTTCCAGATCGTGCCGCGCTGGAACGGGGATTCCTCGTTCATGGCCGTGTTCAGCGAAACCAGAGTCATGCCGGAGCATCTGCGCTCCACGTACAACCGCCTCAAGCCCCATTTCGACGCCCTGGGCTGATCCCGGGCCCAGAAGGAGTACCCAAAATGCGCTATCTCAAGGCCATCATGCTTGCCCTGCTCTTTGTCGTTTCCATGCTGTTCTTCGTGCAGAACAACGTGCCGCTTTCCACCAGCATCCAGTTGGAGTTCAATCTCATTACTCTGCACCTCGTCTCCGTTCCGCTGCCCCTGTATCTGTTCGTGCTGGCGGCTTTTCTGTTGGGCGTGGTGTTTTCGCTCGGCTTCCTGCTGGTGGACCGCATCCGCCTTGGCCTGGAACTCAAGGCCCTGCGCAGGCAGCATGCCTCCCTTGAGGACGAGGCCCTGGCGCTGCGCACCCTGCCCTTGAACCAGCCCGAGAACAAGCCGCATCCCGGCGTGTAGCGGGCGGAGCCACCGTGCCCTGGAACGAGCTCTTCCGCCTCGGACGCCGGAAGTCCAAGCAGCAGCCTGTTCCCGGCACATCAGGCGCGGGCGAGCAGCACACGCTCCAGGATACCCGCGCGGCCATCGAGGAGCTCTCACAGGCCGTCCGCAACAACCCGGAGTCCGTCGAGATCTATCTGGCCCTGGGCAATCTGTACCGTTCCCAGGGCGAGATCGAGCGGGCCATCCACATCCGCAACAGCCTCATCGCGCGGCCCGGGCTTGACCCGGCCCTCAAGGCGCGCAGCCAGTTCGAGCTGGGCCGGGACTTCCGGCGTGGCGGCATGCTCGACAAATCGCGCCAGGCCTTTGAGGATGCCAGTGTGGTCCTGGGACACACCGAGGAGATTGAGCTGGAGCTGGCCCGCCTGGCTGCGGATTCCGGTGAGTTTGAGCGCGCCGCCGAGCACTATGGCCGCATGGGCCGCGCCCTGGCCCAGGCTCATTTCCTGGCGCGCCAGGCAGGAGAATGTTTTCGCCAGGGCGACAGCAGCCAGGGCGAGCGGCTTCTCAAGCAGGCCTTGGCGGTTTTCCCGGCCTCGCCAGAAGCCTGGCTGGCCAGCGTTGTTCAGGCCACCTTGTCGGGCAGCATCGAGCTGTTGGGCGTGAGCCTGCAGAGCGCCTGCGCCAATATCCCGGCTCCCCAACGCTTCCTGCTGCTGGAGGGCCTGCTGGAGGCCCTGTCCGCAGCGCGCGTGGACGATGGCGGCGGCAGCGGCGCCAAGGCCTTGCCCCAGGTCCGCATCACGGACATGGTCCAGGCCTCGGTGCGGGTGCTCGCGACCTTCCCGCCGGACACGCTTTTATGCTACTACTGCGCCAAGCTGTACCTCTTCGAGGCTGACCTGGAGAGCGCCAAGCACTGGCTGGAAAAGGCGCTCGTGCTCAATGCCGACTTCTGGCTGGCCCGGCTGGAGCTGGTGTCGCTGGTGCTGACGGACCAGGAGCTGACGCATTTCCTGCGCGACCAGATGGCCTATTTCATCAGCCATGCGCGCAAGTCCAAGCGCTTTGTCTGCCAGGCCTGCGGGTTCCGCTGGGACAGGACCTTTTT
>CAZXZF010000188.1:0-5615 GCA_964645095.1 uncultured Desulfocurvus sp.
GTCATGTCCTTGGCCTCCTGGGCCGTGGACGGCTCCAGGCAGGGCAGCCCGGCCAGGCGGGC
Organism: uncultured Desulfocurvus sp.; assembly: GCA_964645095.1. Lineage (GTDB taxonomy): Bacteria > Desulfobacterota > Desulfovibrionia > Desulfovibrionales > Desulfovibrionaceae > Humidesulfovibrio. Next base: position 63 of record CAZXZF010000188.1, read on the forward strand.
GTAGATGCGGTTGTCCTGCTCGTTCTGGCTGGAGTGACAGCCGGGGTCGTCGGCGCTTAAGAGCACGAAGCCGCCTGGGGTGCCGGTGTAGGCCAGGGTCAGGAGCGGGTCGGCGGCCACGTTGACGCCGACGTGCTTCATGGTGACCAGGGTCAGGGCCCCGGCCAGGGTCGCGCCGCCGCCGACCTCCAGGGCCACCTTCTCGTTCACGGAGTACTCGAAGGTGTAGGAGGCCTCAGCGGCGAGGCGGAAGAAGGTGTCCGGCACCTCGGACGAGGGGGTGCCGGGGTAGCAGCTGATGAACTGGATGCCGGCCTCGACCGCGCCGCGCACGATGGCCTCGTTGCCGAGGAGCAGGTGCGTCTGGCCGGGGGTGCCGGAGATGAGCGGGCTCGCCATGCGGGAGTGTCCTTCTAGCTCTTGGTTTTGAGCTGGTTGGCCTTGAATTCGAAGTAGGGCTTGCCTGCGCCTTCGGCCTTGGCGGCCAGCTCGGTGTAGGCCTCCAGGGCGACCTTGCCGTTCCCGGCCTGCTCTGCGGCCACGGCGAGCTGCCGGGTGATGGGCAGATCGTAGGCCTTGGGCGCCTTGGCCTTGAGGGCCTGGAGCAGGGTCAGGGCCTCGGCGGCCTTGCCCGCCAGGAGCAGGCTCTTGGCGTGGCCGATGCCCGCGACGACCTTCATGTCCGCGGAGGACGAGCCTTCAAGCTCGGTCCAGGCCGCGCTCGCCTTGTCGTACTGCTGGCCGACCATGGCGCTGGCGGCCAGTTCCAGCAGGACCGTGGGCCGCAGGGGGCCGGGCGCATCCTTCAGGAAGGTCTCCAGGGCGTCCACGCGGGCCTTGGGGTCGGTCTTCTGGATGAGGATGAGGCCCAGGGCGTCGGCGGCCTTGGCGGCCTGGATGCCGCGCCACTGGTTCACGCCGGCATAGACGGCCACGGCCAGGATCAGCACGCCGCAACCAATGGCGATGGCTTTCAGGTTGTGCACCAGGAAGCCCAGGAGCCGTTGCGCTGTGTCGTCGGGGACGACCGTCTTCATCTGCTCCAGTTGTTCGACGACGCCGGGGTGGACGGCGTTCTCCGCCGGGGCCTGGTCTTTCTTCTCGTCCATGCGGGGAAACTCCTTAGCAGGCGCACTCGCTTGCGTTCTTGGTCCTCCCGTCCGCATCCGCGTTCGGGCCAAGAATGTTTACGCAAAAATGTTAAACAGGTCAAAGGGGAAGATACGGCAAGGCTGCATTTTTCCCGTTGCATTCCAATGAATTGAAAAATCAGCATGTTGTTGATTCGCTTCGGTGCCAGCGGGGAGCAAATCCTGACAAGATTGACTTGGGAGGCCGCTGAGGGTAGCCAAAAAGGTTGGAGCATATGGCGGGAATACGCGAGTCCACGACCTGCGGGGTTTCCACAGTTTTTATTCGACGCCAACGTCAAGACGACCATGCCAGGAAGGAGTCAGGCCATGACCATCGCCGCCCAGATGCGCACAATCGCCAAGGATGCCAAGGCCGCCTCGCGCAGGCTGGCCAGCGCCGAGGGCAGCGCCCGCCAGCAGGCCCTGTTGAACATGGCCGACCTGCTCGGCAAGAATGCCGCAGCCATCTTCGCCGCCAACAGGAAGGACCTGGACGCCGCGCAGAAAAACGGCCTGGACAGCGCCAAGCTCGACCGCCTGACCATCAGCCAGGGCGTGCTCGACGCCATGGTCCAGGGCTGCCGCGAGGTGGCGGCCATGAGCGACCCCGTGGGCGAGATCGAGGGCCTGAAGAAGCGGCCCAACGGCATGCTCGTGGGCCGCATGCGCGTGCCGCTGGGCGTGGTGGCCATGATCTTCGAGTCCCGGCCCAACGCCGCCGTGGACGCCGCGGTTTTGTGCATCAAGAGCGGCAACGCGGCCATCCTGCGCGGCGGCAGCGAGGCCTTCCACTCCATCAAGGCCCTGACCAGGGTCATCCACCAGGCCCTGGAGTCCGCCGGGCTGCCCAAGGGCTGCGTGCAGGTGCCGCCGACCACGGACCGTGAGGCCGTGAGCGCGCTCCTGAAGCTCGACGAGTTCATCGACGTGGTCATCCCGCGCGGCGGCGAGGGCCTCATCCGCGCCGTGGTCGAGCAGGCCTCCATGCCCGTGCTCAAGCACTACAAGGGCGTGTGCCACACCTTTGTGGACCAGAGCGCCGACCTGGAGCGCGCCGTGGTCATCATCCACAACGGCAAGGTGCAGCGCCCCGGCACCTGCAATGCGCTGGAATGCCTGCTGGTGCACCAGGCCGTGGCCAAGAAGTTTCTGCCCAAGGTGGCCAAGGTGCTCGGGGCTGCCGGGGTCGAGTTCCGTTGCTGCAAAGTCTCCCTGCCACTCCTGGGCAAAACCGCCAAGGCCGCCACCAAGGCCGACTGGGGTTTCGAGTTCCTGGGCCTGACCCTGGCCGTGAAGGTCGTGGCCGACCTGGACGAGGCGCTGGAGCACATCGCCCAGTTTGGGTCCAACCACACCGAGGCCATTCTGACCGAGAGCCACGCAAGCGCCATGCGCTTCACCCGCGAGGCCGACGCCAGCATGGTCGCGGTGAACGCGAGCACGCGCCTGAACGACGGCGGCGAGCTGGGCCTGGGGGCCGAGGTCGGCATCTCCACCACCAAGCTCCACGCCTACGGGCCCATGGGCATCCGCGAGCTGACCAGCGCCAAGTTCGTTGTCCTGGGGCAGGGCCAAATCCGGCAGTAGCCGCAACCCGATCAAAACCAAGCCAACGTCTCGCGCCCCGGCCCCTGCCCGGCCTGTGGTCCCTGCGCGTGCATTGCGGGCAGACAGAAAAAGGACAGACACGCATCATGGCCAAGATTGGAATACTGGGGGGCAGCTTCAACCCCATTCATGCCGGACACATGCGCATGGCCGTCGAGGTCCGCGAGGCCGTGGGTCTGGAGCGCGTGTTGCTCATGCCTGCGGGCGAGCCCCCGCACAAGCCGGCCCAGGGCATGCTGCCCTTTGCCCACCGCTTGCGGCTGGTCGAGCTGGCTGTGCGCGGCGTGGCCGGGCTCTCGGCCAGCGGGTTCGAAGGCACGCGCAGCGGTCCCTCCTACAGCGTGGATACGCTGCTCGCCCTGCGCGAGAAGATGCCCGGCGACGAACTGCACTTCATCATGGGCAGCGAGTCCTTCCTGGCCCTGCCAAAATGGCACCGGGGGCTGGAGTTTCCGCACCTGTGCTCCATCGCCGTGGCGCTGCGCCCGGGCGCGGACAGCGCGGGCATCGCCGCCTTTGCCGAAACCACCTGGCCCGGCATGGAGCGCGCAGGCCTCGGCCGGATGCGCTTCGCCTCGGGCACGGGCCTGTTCACCGTGCCCATGCCGGTGCTGGAGGTCAGCTCCACCGACATCCGCAGGCGCTGGTGCGAACGCCGCAGTCTGGCCATGCTGGTGCCCTGCGCCGCCGAGGAGATCCTGGAGCGCGGCGGCTCGGCCTACGAGCAGGCCTGGGGCCAGCGCGTCGAGATCTGAAGAGAATATGCCTCCGGCGGCCAAAGGGCCTGAGGCCCTCTGGACTCCCCATTACGCCGAAAGGGCTGCTTCAGGAGGAACCTGAAGCAGCCCTTTCGGCTTTGGCGGGGCAGGGGATTCTTGGGGGGAGAGGGAAGATTCGAAATAGAGTGCGGCACGCTAGGTGTGATGTGTCAGGAGGTTGTTCACTCGGCCCGAAATGACGTTACAAGGAGCTACACCTATGAGCCGAATCAACGGCACTGTGAACAACGCCTGTAGACTTCACCGCTAGGACTGGTCTGTCTGGGGCTCCAGCACCGCCAGCGCTGAAAGGGCCAGCAGGCGCTCCCGGCGCCCCGCCCGGAAGTCGTCCCGGGCATCGCCCGTGATTGACCGAAGCCGCGCCACAAAGGCCTGCCTGGCCGGGCTTTGGGCCGGATTACGGGCCGCGCCGGGCAGGCCGAAGCGCTGCATGCCCGGCCTGAGCCAGCGCAACAGCCCTGTCGAAGCATCCTGCCCTGTTTGCGCACCCCTGTCCGGCCACGGGCCGCCTTCCCCGCCAGCCGCATCCAGCCCCCTGGCTTCCTCCGCTGCGGCCCTGCCTGCGCGCGCGCCAAAGGCCAGGGCCGAGAGCACCATGCCCCCGCCCAGGCGGTTGGCCCCGTGCATGCCCGAGGCGCATTCCCCGCAGGCATACAGGCCGGCCACGCTGGTGCGGCCCTGAACGTCAATGAGCGCGCCGCCGTTGCCCGCTTGGGCGGCCAGCGCGAGGTTAAGCGGGCCGCGCTGCCGGTGCTCGGCGTGCACAACTCCGCTGGGCCCCTGCCGCGAGATGAGGTCCAGGTCCAGGGCGGCATCATCCAGGGCCAGGCCATGGGCCATGGGGCAGTGCGCAAGCCGCGCCTGGGCCAGCTGCGCCAGCAGCGGAGGCCAGACCAGATCGCCGGGGTTGACGAAGGCGAGGCTCCGCGTTTCCACCCAGAACCATTGCAGAAAGGTTGTGTTCACCAGCCGCGCCCCGGCGCTGGCCAGCAGGCCCAGGGCCAGGCCCGAGCCGCCAGGGCCGCAGATGCGCCGGGCGAAGAGCGGGGCCGGGCCGCCCAGGGCCGCCACCACGCTGCGGGCGCGCACGGCAAGCGTTCTTCTGCCGGCCAGGGGGCCGTGCAGGGCGCTGAGCGTGGCCCCGGTGACCCGTGCGCCGGGCTCGTTTTGCGCCAGGGCCAGGGCCTCGAAGCCGTGGAGGACCTCCACGCCCGACGCGCTCGCGCGCGCCAGAAACGCCGTGTGGGCGCTTGCCAGGCCATCGAAAACCACCGCGCGCGGGCTGCTGCTGAAACACCCTGGAAAGAGCCGAAGGCTCCCGTCCGGCGCGCGGCGGAAGGCCAGGCCCAGGCTGAGCAGAAACTCCAGGCAGGCCGGGGCGTCTTCGGCCAGGGTTCGGACCAGTTGCGGCACGGCCAGGCCGGGCGCGGCCAGACGCAGGGCCTCGGCCACGAAGGCGTCGGCCTCGTGCGCTTGCGGGACCTGCAGGCCCAGGGCGTTGTTGCGGTTGGCGAAGGACGAGCCAGCGGGCCGGGCGTGCGGGCTGACCAGGGTCACGCGCAGGCCGGGCGCGGTCTCCTTGGCGGCCATGGCTGCGCGCAGGCCAGCCAGGCCCGCGCCGAGCACGAGGACGTCGGTTTCAAGGGCGTTCTGCTTGGAGCGGGCGTGGCGCACAGGGGCCTCCTCGCCGGGGGAAGGGGGGACAGGCGGGGTGTCCTAGGGTCTGTTTCCGAAAGATGGATTTTGTTCCCTGGCGAGGAGAGAGCCTCTTTTGTGGCCAGGGAGTGTGCTCATGCGGTACAGCCCTGGACCCAAATCGGCTCGTGACGCCCCCGAATAGGCGCGTGGCGGGGTCCAGGGGGCAAAGGACGCTTTTGGAAACAGGCCCTAAGCCCCGGCCATCTTCTTCTGGGCATAGGCCAAAAGCTTCTTGGCCTGCTCGAAGTTCGGGTTCAGGCCCACGGCGCGTTGCGCAGCCTCGGCCGTCTTGTCCCAGCGCTGCCAGTCGAAATACAGCCGCCCCAGGTTGAAGA
>CAZXZF010000189.1:0-5581 GCA_964645095.1 uncultured Desulfocurvus sp.
AGCTTCTTGCCGTTCTCCTCGGAGTCCACGATGACGATGTTCATCTGGTCGAAAATGCTCATGACCTCTTCGAGCTGGTCAGGAGTGGTCATTTCCGTGGGCAGGGTCTTGCCCACCTCTTCAAAGGTCAGAAATCCGTTCTTCTTGCCTTTGGCAATAAGAAGCTTGATCTGCTGGATTTCTTTCAAATTATTCATTCTTCCTCCCTGCTGGGGGCATTCAATGCCGAAAGGGCCGCCATGATATTCCTGACCTCTGAAGCATCACCTGAACCATGTGCTGTTGCGAGTTTCTGCATCATGTCCTTGCGCATCATTTCCTTGCGCTGCTTGTCAATCCATGTGCACAGGCTTTCCCAGTGCTCGGCCAGATCCTCGCCAGAATACATATGCGGATTGTCGAGGGTGCTCCGCCAAAACGCTTTGTCCTCGTCATTCAAATCCTGAAATATTTCTTCAAATTTCTGCATGAAAAGTCTCTGCCAGAAGGATTTGGCCCACTGCGTAGACAAGAAATTGTGCAACCCCTTCTTGGCCAGATGCGGAATATAGTCTGGATACAAGATCCCGAAAGCTATGAACTTCTTGTCCGAGACATCGTCCATGCCCATGGGCTTGCGGACTTTGCCAGCCTGCCCCGCCGCCCTGCGCACATCCTGCCGCCCTGCTCCCCCGCCAAAGGAACCGCCGGACGCCCCGCCCTGCCGCCGCAAATCCGCCTCGGACAGGCCCAGTCCATCCGCCAGGCGCGGCAGATAGTAGGCACGCAAAGCATTATCGGACAAAAGTCCCAAAAATCCAGTGGCCCAGGCCACAATTTCTCTTGGCGCAAAATCCTTGCGGACCGTATCCAAACAGTAGTCGAGCCCATCCGCCGCCTTCTCGAAGCAGGCTTCCAGGCCCTCGCGCCCCTCTTTGTGCAGCAGGCTGTCCACATCCTCGCCCTCGGGCATGAGCAGCACGCGGCAGGCCACGCCCTGGTGCAGGATCATCTCCGCGCTGCGCAGGCCCGCCTTGCGTCCCGCGCCATCGCCGTCAAAGATCAGGTCGATGCGCGAGCAGAACCCGGCCAGGCGCTTCACCTGGTCCTGGGTCAGGGCGGTTCCCAGCACGCCGCAGCTGTCGCCGTAGCCGAACTGGGCGAGGGAAAGAACATCCATGTAGCCTTCCGTCAGGATGGCCCTCTTGCTGCGCGTCATGGCCTGTCTGGCCTGATGCAGTCCGTAGAGGTGTTCGCCCTTTTTATAAATGGGCGTGTCGCTGCTGTTCAGGTACTTGGGTTCCCCCTCTGTAATTATTCTGCCGCCAAAGGCAATAACCTGACCCGATAAATTTTGTATGGGGAAGATCAATCTTCCACGGAACCGATCGTAGATATTCCCTTTTTCATTTTTCGACAAGAGCCCTGCCAGGACCCCCTGCTCCGGGCTGAAGCCACGCGCCACCAGGTGGTTCATGAGCCCGTGCCAGTCGTCCGGGCTCGCGCCCAGGCCAAAGGCCGCGCAAATCTCCGGGCTCGTGCCGCGCCGCCTGAGGTAGCTCCGGGCCGCATCGCCCGTGACCTGGTCCAGGTTGCGCCGGTAATACTCCTGGGCCTGGGCGTGCATGTCCAGGCACAGCTTCTTGAGCTTCTGACGTTCGTCAAACTCCGGGTCGGGCCGGAACTCCTTGAGTTCGATGCCCGCCTCCTCGGCCAGCTGCGTCAGCGCGTCCTTGAACTCCAGGCCGTTGACGCGCATGTAGAAATCCAGCACATCGCCGCCAGCCTGGCAGCCGAAACAATAATAAAAGCCCTCGGCCTCGTTGACGCTGAAGGAGGCCGTCTTCTCCTGATGGAAGGGGCACAGGCCCATGTGCCGTCCAGAGGCCGGGCGCAGGGCAACGTAGCGACGCACCACGTCGACGATGTTCACCCGCTGCTTGAGCGTCTGGATGACCTGGTTGTCCATGAATCCCCTGGGTTCGGTCCCGGCTTACTTGAGCGTCACCTCGGTCATGCCGTCTCCGCCCCGGTCCTCATTGGCCAGGGTGAAGGAGGCCACCGAGGGCGCTGTGCGCAGGTACGCGTGGATCTCCTTGCGCAGGGCGCCGGTGCCCCGCCCGTGGATGACCTCCACTGTGCCCGCCCCGCGCAAGAGCGAGGCGTCGAGAAAGCCTTCCAGTTCGGCCAAGGCCTCGTCAGCCCGGCGTCCGCGCAGGTCCAGGCGCACGGCATAGCCCAGATCCCCGGCCGAGGCCTGGGTGACCTTTTCCTGCTTGCGCGGGGCGCGGCCGTCCAGGGACAGCTCCGTAAAGGCCACCCACATGGCCACGCCGTCGAAATCCACCTTCACCTGGCCGCGCCGCTCGTCCTTCTCCACCACCTGCCCGGTCTTGTTCCAGGCCCGGTAGGCCACGCGCTGGCCCGGGCTGATCTCCGAAAGATCAAGGGCTGGGGCCACGGGCGCGGCCTCAGGGTCGCGGGCAGGCTCCAGGCGTTCGCGGGCCTCGGAAAGCTTCTTGAGGGCCTGCTTGCGGCCAACACGCTCGGTCTTCCAGTCACGCAGCACGCTCTGGGCCAGCTCACGCACCTCGTTGAGCACGCGCGTGCGCTCCTTCTCGAAACGGGCCTCGAGCGTGTCGCGCTTCTTGCGCAGGGCCTTGCGTTCCTCATCCAGGGCGTCGTTCTCTTGCTCACGCTGCACAGCCAACGCATTCAGGCGGTCGAGCACGGCGCTGGTGTCCGTGCCGTCGAGGAGCAGGTACTGCTCGGCACGGGCGAGGATGGTGCGCGGCAGGCCGTGCTCGCGGGCCACGTCGAGCGCGATGCTCGCGCCCACCTGGTCGTAGGCCAGGCGGTACAGCGGCTTCTTGGTCTTGGGATCAAAGAGCACGCTGGCGGCGCGGACCTTGTCCGTGGCCAGGGCATAGGCCTTGAGGGCCGGAAAATGTGTGGCGGCAAAGGCGCTGGCCCCGCGTTCGAGCAGCCCGTCGATGACCGCCTGCGCAAGAGCGGCTCCCTGCGTCGGGTCCGTGCCCGCGCCGAATTCGTCCAGCAGGAACAGGGTCTGCGCGCCCACGCGCTCCCAGACCCTGGAGAAGTACTGGATCTGCGCGGTGAAGGTGCTGACGTGCTCCTCGATGCTCTGCTCGTCGCCCAGGACCACGAAGATCTCGGTCCACAGGGGCAGCGAGCTGCCCTCGGCCACGGGCACGGGCAGGCCGGAAAAGGCCATGAGCGCGACAAGGCCCATGGTCTTGAGGCACACGGTCTTGCCGCCGGCGTTGCCGCCGCTGACGATGAGCGCCTGCTGGCCCTCGCGCAGCTTGATGTCCAGCGGTTGCGTGGCGCCGCCCTGCAAGGCCAGAAGCGGGTGCCGGGCCTGGATGAGCCGGGCGGGCAGGCCAGGGCCGACGTCCAGCGGCCGGGCCTCTATGGCCTCGGCCAGGCGCGCCTTGGCCATGAGCAGGTCGAGCTGCACCAGGCCGCGGTAGCTGGCCTCGATGCCGTCGCGTTCCTGGCGCACAAGGTCGGTGAGGTATTCCAGGACCTTGCGTTCTTCGACACGTTCCTCGCGCTTGAGTTCCTGGAGGGAGTTGTTGATCTCCACCAGGAACATGGGCTCGAAGTAGCAGGTCTCCCCGGTCTGGGAATAGTCGTGGATGATGCCCGGAAAACGGTTCTTAAAGTTCACCTTGAGGGGCAGCACGTAGCGGTCCGAGCTTACTGTGACGAAGTCGTCCTGGAGGTACTGGGCGATGTTCTCGGACAGGACAAAGTCCTTGACGCGCTTGGTGCACTTCTGGTGGATGGCGCGGATTTCCTGGCGCACGGAGAACAGGCCGGGCGAGCTCCCGTCCTTCAAGTGGCCGTCCTGGTCGAGGCAGCGCTTCAGGGCCGCCCAGGTGGAGGCTGGCCACGGCGCGCCGCTGACCGCCGTGGTCAGCTCGTCCCAGCCGCGGTCAACGTAGGGCTCAAGCAGATCGCGGGCGTTGCGGCCCTGCTCCAGGGTGGCGGACAGGGCGAACAGGGCGTCCAGGTCCAGAATGCGGCTGGGGATGTCCAGCACCGGGAAGAAGCCGCCGAAATCGGGGAAAGCCACGAGCCGGAAGCCGGATTCGCGCACCCAGCGCAGGGCCTGGTCCAGCAGCGTGATTTGCAGGCGCACGGACAGGGGGTCGGCGAAAGGGCGCACCAGAAGACAGGCCGAGGCTCCGGGCTCGGAGACGGCAAATCCCGACAGTTCCTTGAGGATCTTCGGGAACTCCAGCAGATGCAGGGTTCTCGGTTCCATGAACTGCCGTTGGTTAGGAGGACAATCTGGAGCGGACGGCCTCGCTGGCCATTTTGCCGTCGTAGCGTCCCTTGTAGCCAAGGGTCAGGGCCTGCATGACCTTGCCCATGTCCTTTGGACCGCTGGCGCCGGTTTCGGCCACAAGGCGGTCAATGGTCTCGGCCAGTTCGGCCTCGGTCAGGGGCTTGGGCATGTAGTCCACAAGCACGGCCAGCTCATTGATCTCCACAGCGGCGAGATCATTGCGGCCATGCTTCTCGTATTGCTCGATGGAGTCCTTGCGCTGCTTGACCTGGCGCGAGATGAGGTCAAGCAGGTCGTCGTCGTTAAGCGTACGCAGGAGCTCGACCTCACGGTTTTTGGCTGCTGTCTTGAGGTGTCTCAAGACAGCAAGCCGAACCGTGTCTTTGGCCTTGTAGGCAACAATGTAGTCGGACTCGATGCGTCCCTGGATGCTCATTATTCGACCCTGGACTTGCGCATCTTCTTGATGAGGCGCTTCTTGGCAGCTGCCTTCTTTTTCTTTTCCTGGACGCTGGGTTTCTCGTAGTGCTGACGCTTCTTCAGTTCGGAGAGGACCCCGGCCTTTTCGACCTGCTTCTTGAAACGGCGCAGGGCGATTTCGAAGTTGTCACTTTCATCCAACAAAATACCGGGCAATTAAATCACCTCCCCTCAAGGAAATCAGCTAAACAGAGAAGGCTGCCTACCCCATGCGCCTGCGGATTGCAAGCGGGGAAGACAGGGCAAAAGACGGACCCACCCAGTTTTGGCCGGATGGGTCCGCTTTGTTCTTACTCAGGCAATGAAGCCGAAGACTAGTGGCCTGCGTGCGAATCGCCGCGGCAGTCCCACAAGGACTTCATCACACAGTATCCCATGCCGATGCTGATGACGATCAGCACCGCGTACAGAACGCCGAAGAATATGGCGTGGTCCGCCTGAAACCAGGGCAGATCCTGCGGCAAGGGGCTATGGACAGTTTCTCCACGCAACATCATGGGGAGCCTCCGGATTTACTTTACGGCGTCCTTCAGGAGCTTGCCAGGACGGAACTTGACGACCTTGGTGGCCGGAATCTTGATCTCTTTGCCCGTGCGGGGATTGCGGCCCACACGCGCCTTGCGCTTCTCAACCTGGAAGGTACCGAAGCCGGTGAGGGTGAGCTTGCCTTCCTTCACCAGGACGTCCTCGACGGCACCGATGAAAGCGTTCAGGGCGCGCTCAGCATTGGCCTTGGTCAGGTTGGCCTTTTCTGCGATTTTGACAACCAGCTCAGCCTTCGTCATGTTTCCTTCCTCCTCATTG
>CAZXZF010000190.1:0-5580 GCA_964645095.1 uncultured Desulfocurvus sp.
TGCTGCCCACGCTCATCGACACCAACAAGTACACCCCGGCCCCGCCCGACGCCGCTGCGGTGCCGCCCTTCCGCGTGGGCTGGATGGGCACCTCCGGCAACCTCTGGTTCCTGCCCGAGGTCCTGCGCGAGCTTAAGCCGCACCAGGAGCGCCTGGAGATCCGCGTGGTGGCCGACAAGCCCTATGAGGGCGAACTGGAGGAGCTGGTGCGCTTCGAACGCTGGAGCCCGACGCTGGAGCCCGACCAGCTGCGCGGCTTCCAGTGCGGGCTCATGCCGCTCACCGACGACGAATACACGCGCGGCAAGTGCGGCTTCAAGATCCTGCAATACATGGCCTCGGGCGTGGTGCCCATCGCATCAAGCGTGGGCTTCAACCGCGAGATCATCCACCACGGCGTGGACGGCTTCCTGGTGCGCCAGCCCGGCGACTGGGCCAAGTACGTCCTGCGCCTGGCCGTTGACCCGGACCTGCTGGAACGCATGGCCTGGGCCGCACGCCTGAGCGCCGAGGAACGCTTCAGCCTTGCGGCGCAAACCCCGAAGCTGTGGGAAGCGTTGGGCGTGGGACGGCAGGCAGAATAGCCTCCGGCGGCCAAGGGGTCTGAGGCCCCTTGGAACCCCCAGTACGCCGAAAGGGCTGTTTCAGGAGGGACCTGAAACAGCCCTTTCGGCTTTGGGTGAGTCACGGGAAAACCAGTCAAGAGATTGTTCCCATTTCCCCCCTCTCAAAAAGGAGCCAACCGCGTTCGAATTTTTGAGGGTCCCCCTCAAAAATTCGAACGCATTGCCAGGCCCAGCCCAGCCTCACCCTCCGCCCCAGCCACTCCTGGCCCAGGCCTATGGGGGGTCCGGGGGCCTCAGGCCCCAGGCCGCCGGAGGCATCTTCTCTTGCTCTCTTACTCCAGGTCCCAGTCCAGCCCGACGACATCCAGCGCGCCCGGGCCGTGCACGCCGCGCACGAGCACCAGCTCGATGTCCGCGGTGCTGGACGGACCCGTGACGAGGTTCAGGCAGGAGGGCAGCTGGCCGCCAGTGGAATTGCCGGACAGGTCGGCGTGGCAATGCAGCAGCTCCGGCAGGGCCGAGACATCCGGCAGCAGCGCTCTGCGCGCCACCAGGCAGACATGGGTGGGCGGCAGCAGCGACACGGCGCGCTCCCGCCCCGGCCCGGCCACGAGGACCAGGCTGCCGGAATCGAGCAGCGCGGCCTGGGCCCAGGTCAGCCCCAGGTCCACCTGGGCCAGGGCCTGGCAGCAGTCCGCCCCGATATTCGTCACGCGCGTCAGGCCAGCCAAGGCGTCGTCCATCTCCAGAACCCCACATCCAGGGGGCATGTCCTGCCAGCGGGTATAGCTGGCGGCCCCGCGCTCGCGGGCGATGTCCGCCACGTGGCGCGCGGCCTCGGCGGGCGTTGTGGCCAGGCGCAGGCGCACCTCCAGGGGCGCCAGCACCTCGGCCAAAAGTGTCCAATCATTCGAACAGGGGGCGTCGGAACCAACCGGCAGGGGCGCGGGCCGGGCCGGGGGCGGCGGCACATTCAAAGGGGCAGCGGCGAGGCCCGCGCGCAGGGTGTCGAGAATGCGCTGGCGGCTCATGCGCCCCCCTGCTTCTTACGGCAATCGCGCAGCTGGGCGGAGAAGGGCCGCTTCAGCTCCGGCAGCTGGCGCGTGTCCGCGAACTGGGCCACACCAGGCGGCAGGCCGGGCAGGCGCGGCAGCAGGTCCAGGTGCGGGTCCACGGCCCGGGCCGCGCCCACGGCCAGGCGGTAGGCCAGCGGATGCAGGGCCAGGAAGGTGTGCGCCGCGCCGGCCAGTCCCGGTGCGCCCGCGCAGACGCGTTCGCGCAGGCGCAACAGGAGCTTCGGGTGGTCGATGGAGAGCGGGCAGGTTTTCTTGCAGGCCCCGCACAGGGTGCAGCCGAAAGGCAGGTCCCGGGTGTCCTCTGCTGGCAGCAGGAGGCTGGACAGGAGCGCGCCGATGGGGCCGGAATACACGGAGCCGTAAGCGTGCCCGCCGATGGTCTGGTACACCGGGCAGGAGTTGAGGCAGGCCCCGCAGCGGAAGCACAAGAGCGCCTCGCGCAGGAGGGGGTCGGCCAGAACCTCGGAGCGGCCATTGTCCAGGATGACCAGGTGCGCCTCGCGCGGGCCGTCATTTTCGCCCTGACGGCGAGGCCCGGTGAGCACGGACACGTAGGAGGACATCTTCTGGCCCGTGGCGCTGCGGGGCAGCACGCGCAGCACGTCCGCCGCGTCTTCGAGGGTGGCCGCGACCTTCTCCAGGCTCATGACCGCCACGTGCACCGGCGGGCAGGTGGTGGACATGCGGATGTTGCCCTCGTTCTCCACCAGGATGAGGCTGCCGGTCTCGGCCACGGCGATGTTGACCCCGGTGACGCCCAGGTCCGCGGCCAGGAACTTCTCGCGCAGGGCGCGCCGGGCCAACAGCGTCAGCTCGGGGATGCTTGCGCCGCCGCCCGGATCATCCAGATCGTCCAGACCGGCCAGGCCCAGCTTCTCGCGGAACAGCGCGGCGACATCGGCGCGGGATTTGTGGATGGCGGGCGCGATGATGTGCGAGGGCGGCTCCCCGGCCAGCTGCACGATGAACTCGCCCAGGTCCGTCTCCCAGACCTCGATTCCGTCCGGCCCGGCGGCTTCCAGCGCCGGGTTGAGCGCGATCTCTTCCGTGACCATGCTCTTGCCCTTGACCACCACGCGCGCGTTGCAGCCCTTGGCGATGCCAAGGATGATTTCTCGCGCTTCCGCCGCATCCGCGGCCCAGTGCACCTGGGTCCCAACAGCGGTGGCGCTCTGCTCCAGCTGCTCCAGCAGCTCCGGCAGGCGCGAGAGGGCCGTCAGCCGGGCGCTGCGGGCCCGGGCGAAATGCGTCTCGCGGTCGGCAAAGGCCTCCAGCGCGGCCCCGCGCTTGGCCATGAAGTAGCGGGTGGCGTGGTCCAGCACGGCGCGCAGGGTGGCGTCGTGGCAGGCCTTTTCGCTCTGCTCGCGGAAATTGCGCGGGGTGAAGCTTGAACTCAGGACCATGACGGGCCTCCGGTGAGGACTCCTTTCAGTCCGAGGTCAAGCGCCTGGGCCGCGTGCAGGGCGCGCACAGGACGTCCGAGGCGCGCCAGGTAGCCGCCGATGTTCATGAGGCAGCTGGGCTCGGCGCTGACCAGGATATCCGGCTCCAGGGCCAGGAGCTCGTGGGCCTTGTCCTCCAGCAGGGACTCGGACACGGCGGGGAACTGCAGGCTGAACAGCCCGCCAAAGCCGCAGCAGCGCTCCGGGCGCTCGGGCGTAAGCAACGTCAGGCCGCGCACGGCTTCCATCAGCCTCTGCGGGGCCTCGGAGCCGTCCAGCTGGCAGGAGCGGTGCAGGGCCACGCGGGCGCTCAGCCTGGCCCCGAAGTCCGGCGCGCCGGGCAGCGTGAGCACGAATTCGCAGAACTCGAACACGCGCCCGGCCAGGTTGAGCGCGCGGGCGTGGTCCGGGGTGCCGGGCTCGAAGAGTTCCGGATAGGTGCGCAGCATCCTGGTGCACGAGCCCGAGGGGCAGACCACCGGGTCCGGCCCGGCGAAGATATCGAGGGAGCGCAGGGCCAGGGCGCGGGCGCCCGCCACGTCGCCGGTCTTGAAGGCCATCTGGCCGCAGCAGGTCTGGCCCTGGGGATGGTCCACGCCCAGGCCCAGGCGCTCCAGCACGGAGACCGCGGCCAGGCCGATCTCGGGCAGGCAGTCCTCAACCAGGCAGGGGATCATGAGCTTGATGCGCATGGGCGGGGGAATACGCTGGAGCGGCGGAGGAGGCAAGGGCCTGGGCGCAGCAGCCTGCGATCCCCGGCAGCACCGGCCTTGCCCGCAAAGGGCGGCGCCAGGGCCTCGGCTTGACGCCATGGCATCCCTGAACTAAGTTCCCGCGTGAAACGCCGTTGCAGAGATTCCTGCCAAGCGCAACGCCTCAAATGCCCCATGCATGCTGGAGATGACAGAGATGAAGGTGGCCCTGGTCTGGCCCTTTGGCAACGACGCCACCTACAGCATCCCGCTCGGGCTGGGCTATCTGGTCGCCAACACGACGAACCCGGAGCATGCGCTCCGGATCTTCGACGGCACCCTGGAAAACGCCACGGCCACCTCAGAGCAGTTCGCAAATTTTCTTCAGCGCTTTCAGCCCGATGTCGTGGGCGTGTCCTGCTGGTCCAAGACGTACATCGAATCCGTCGAAGTCCTGCGCCAGGCAAAGGCCCTCCTGCCGCACTGCACCACGGTCATGGGCGGCATCCACCCCACGGCCTACCCGGAGAAGTCCATCGGCACCCCGGAGATCGACTACCTGCTCACCGGGGAATGCGAGTTCTCCTTCCCGCTTTTCCTCGACCTGCTGGCCTCCGGGCAGAGCGTCTGCGAAGTGCCGGGCATCGTGTACCGCACCCCGGAAGGCGTGGCCCGCACGCCCATGCGCCTGGAGCCGGACCTGGACCGCATCATCCCGCCGGACTACAAGGCCATCCGCCTGCACGACTACATCGAACGGGGCTACCGCTACTTCTCGACCATAAAGATGAACGCGCCCATCTGGCTCACCAGGGGCTGCCCGTACAAGTGCAAGTTCTGCACGGCCCCGCTGATCAACGGCATGAAGATCCGCTCCCACTCCGTGGAATACGCCCTGGGCTGGATCAAGATGCTCTACTTCGACTTCGGCATCCGCCACGTCAACATCGTGGACGACAATTTCACCTTTTACGCCGACTACACCCGGGCCTTCTGCGAAGCGCTCATCCGCGAGAACCTGCCCGGCCTGGAGGTGGACACGGCCAACGGCATCCGCGCCCAGCGCACGGACTTCGAGACCCTGAAGCTGATGCGCCGCGCGGGCTGGCGCCGTGTGGCCATCGCCCCGGAGAGCGGCTCCCGGCGGGTGCTCAAGCTCATGAAAAAGGACCTTGACCCGGACATGTGGCCCGAGAAGGTCAAGGAGATACGCCGCGCCGGGCTGGCCTCCCATGCGCTCTTCCTCATCGGCTATCCGGGCGAGACCCTGGACGATCTTAAGCAGACTGCGGAATTGATCAGGCGCAGCGACTTCGACTCCCTGGCCATCCAGTACTTTCAGCCCATGCCGGGCACGCCCGTGTACGACGATCTCGTCCAGAGCGGCCAGATCAAGGATGTGCTGCTGCCGAACACCACGTCCGAAGGACGCGTGTACGTGACGCCGGAACTGGAGCACTTCAACTTCGGCATGTTCGCGCTCAAGCTGTACCTCGGCAACTTCCTGCGCCGCCCGCTGGGCACCTTCTACGAGCTGCGGTCGTACTCGCCGGCGCTGATCCTGCGCCGGCTGCTCTACCTCGGCCTCGACGCCTTCTTCCGCATCGGCAAGAAGCTGAAGAAGGCTTCGTAGGCGCAGGCGAGCCGTCTGGAGGGCTGGCATCCGGGAGCCTGCCTGGGCCAAGGCCCCCAGGGGCATTTTTGCAGCTGGGCAGTTGACGTTCGTTCATTTTTTTTGTACTGAAAGCTCATGTTGACCGAGCTGTTCACCTCGAAGACCCGCATCAGGCTGCTGCTCAAGCTG
>CAZXZF010000191.1:0-5572 GCA_964645095.1 uncultured Desulfocurvus sp.
CTGAAACAGCCCTTTCGGCGCAATGGGGGTTCCAAGGGGCTTCAAGCCCCTTGGCGGGGTCCAGGGGCAGCGCCCCTGGCGGAGCCCCTGGCATTCCGCCCTGGCCCGGGGGCGGGCGGCGCATCGCGCAGGCTGACAACACGCCCGGTGTGGGGTATGCTGCGCCCATGAAACCCCAGGCCGAAGCCCTCCTGCGCGCGGCGCTCAAGCGTCTGGCCCAGCGCATCCAGCCCTCGCTGCGCGGGCGCGTGTTCGCCCTGCTCGTGGGGCTCACCCTCTGCGCCTGCGCCGGGGCCACGGCCACCTACTGGCTGGCCCAGCACTACCTGGACGCCACGGACATCCTGCGCCAGGTGAACCTGGGCCAGCAGGTCAGCGCGCTGGCCCTCTCGGAGCAGATGATCAGCCTGGAGGCCGACGCCCTGGCCGCGCGCCAGAACCCGGAGCGGCTGAAGGACTTCCAGGTGCGCCAGCAGACCGTGGCCCGGACCCTGGTCAAGGTGCGCGCCAGCGAGCCCCTGGAGGCCGGACGCGAACTCATCGCGCGCATGGACGCCGCCACCCAGGCCCAGGCCCAGGCCCTGCGCCAACTGGTCGAGAGCCAGCCGGGCCAGGGCGCGGAACTTCTGGCCCGGGCCGTGCGCCAGCGCGAAGCGGCCCAGGATGCGGCGAGCGAACTCTTCGCCCTGCACGGCCGCGACGCCGACCTGGGCGTGTCGGCCATGCGCTCCCTGGCCCGGGCGGCCACCACGGCCTCGCTCTTCGTCATCCCGGCGGGCGCGGTGCTGGGCCTGCTGCTCGGCTGGGTGCTGCTGCGCCAGGTGCTGGGCCCCATCCGCAGCCTGGCCCGCGGCGCGGCCATGGGACCACCCTTGAATTCGGATGAGAGCGGCAGCCAGGACCAGCCCCTCGGCCAGGGCTCCTCCGACGAGGTGCGCGCCGTGGGCGAGCTGGTGCACGGGCTCCTGCGCGACGTGGACCAGACCCAGACCCTGCTGGAGGAATCGCGCCTGCACCTGATGCAGTCCGAGAAGCTGGCCCTGGTGGGCAAGCTGGCCGCAGGCGTGGCCCACAGCGTGCGCAACCCGCTCACCAGCGTCAAGATGCGCCTGTTTTCGCTGGAGCGCGGCCTGGACCTCTCGGCCGCCCAGCGCGAAGACTTCGAGGTCATCAGCGAGGAGATCCGCCACCTGGACACCATTGTCCGCAACTTCCTGGAGTTCTCCCGGCCGCCCAGGCCCAAGTTCCAGCAGGTCAGCCCGTCCGACGTGGTGGACATGACGCTCAACCTGCTCAAGCACCGCCTGGAGACCTACGGGGTGGACGTGCGCCTGGTGCGCGAGCGGACCCTGCCCGAGGTCGACGTGGACCCGGAGCAGCTGAAAGAGGCGCTGGTGAACCTCATCCTGAACGCCTGCGACGCCATGGGCGAGAACGGGCGCATCGTGATCACCGAGGAGATCGGGTTCATGGACCCGCTGGGCCGCGTGGCCATCCTCCAGCTCTCCGACTCCGGACCTGGCATCCCGCCGGAGATTCAGGACAAGGTCTTCCAGCCCTTCTTCAGCACCAAGGAGGAGGGCACGGGCCTGGGCCTGGCCATCGCCAAGCGCATCCTGGACGAGCACGGCGGCTACATCCACCTCAAACCATCCGACAAGCAGGGCGCGACCTTTGTCCTGGTGCTGCCGCTGCGGGAGAAGGTATGGCTCAGATCCTGACCGGCTTCGCCGGGTTCATGGCTTCGCCGGGTTCATTGAAGCCACCGCCACCTGAAACCTTCGGCCCCGACCGCAGGGAGAAGACATGGCCCAGATCCTGATTGTTGACGACGACGCCCAGCTGCGCCAGAGCTTCGGCAAGATCCTGGAGGCCGACGGCTTCGAGGTGCGCACCGCCGCCTCGGGCGAGGCCGGCGTGGCCGAGGTGGCGGCACAGGCCCCGGACCTGGTGGTCATGGACGTGCGCATGACCGGCATCACCGGCATCACCGCCATGCAGCGCATGCGCGAGGCCGTGGCCAACCTGCCGGTGATCATCATGACCGCCTACGGCGGCACCGAAACGGCCATCGAGGCCACCAAGCTCGGCGCCTTTGACTACATCCTGAAGCCCTTCGACATCCCGGACATCCTGCGGCTCATCCACCAGGCCCTGGATGCCGGACGCCTGGCGCGCGCCCGCGTGGCCATCAACCTGCAGGACGGGTCCACGGACGAGGACACCCAGGGCGACGCCCTGGTGGGCCAGAGCCGGGCCATGCAGGACATCTTCAAGGCCATCGGCCGCGCCGCGCCCACCGAGGCGCTGGTGCTCGTGCGCGGGGAGTCCGGCACGGGCAAGGAGCTGGTGGCGCGCGCCCTCTGGCAGCACAGCGCCCGCGCGACCAAGCCCTTTGTGGTCATCAACTGCGTGGCCATCCCGGACACCCTGCTCGAGGCCGAACTCTTCGGCTACGAGAAGGGCGCCTTCACCGGGGCCAGCTCCCGGCGCGTGGGCAAGATCGAGCAGGCCCAGCGCGGCACCGTGTTCCTGGACGAGATCGGCGACATGCCGCTCGGCGTGCAGGCCAAGATCCTGCGGCTGTTGCAGGAAAAGCAGGTGGAGCGCCTGGGCGGGCGCGAGCTGATCCCGGTGGACGTGCGCATCCTGGCCGCCACCAACCGCGACCTGGAGACCGCCGTGGCCGAGGGCCGCTTCCGCGAGGACCTGTACTACCGCCTCAAGGTCGTGACCATCAGCCTGCCGCCCCTGCGCGACCGCGAGGGCGACGTGCCGCTTCTGGCCCGGCACTTCCTGTCCCGCCTGGCGCGGGAGATGGACATGCAGAGCCCGGGGCTGACCCCCGAGGCCCTGGACCTGCTCTCGGCCCAGGGCTGGCCCGGCAACGTGCGCGAACTGGCCAACGCCCTGCAAAAGGCGCTCATCTTCAGCCGCGGCTGCCCCATCGGCGCGGACGAGATGCGCCAGGCCCTGGGCAAGGGCAGCGGCAAGAGCGGCCTGAAAAGCGACGGCCAGGGCGGCTTCACAGCCGACCACAACCAACCGGAACCATCCGCAATGGGCAACGGTTTCAGCGCACAGTCCGGCCCGCACTCCAGCGCCACCGACGATCCCCTGCGCGCCTTCATCCGCCGGGCGCTGCTGGACCAGGCCGGAGACGCCGCCTACGAGCACGTGCTCGACACCGTGGCCCGCGGCACCGTGGCCGAGGCGCTCGAAATCACCGGCGGCAACCGCACCCGCGCGGCCAAGCTGCTCGGCCTGTCGCGGCCCACCCTCATCGCCAAGATCGAAAAGTACGGGCTCAAGGTCACCACGCAGGTGCAGTAGGGCCGGAATATGCCTCCGGCGGCCAGGGGCGCTGCCCCTGGACCCCGCCAAAGGGCCTGAGGCCCTTTGGAATCCCCATTGCGCCGAAAGGGCTGTTTCAGGAGGGACCTGAAACAGCCCTTTCGGCTTGTGCGGGAAACCCTGTCAACCAGGTATTATCGTCCTTTTAGCGGCCCAAAACGGGTGATTTTTGTCCGGCGCATAAAAGCCGTTCTATATTCCGTTGAAAGACCATAGGAGGTCGGATATGGAAACAAGAAGTACGGACAAAGGCATTTGGACGCGGGTGAGCGAGGACGGCAAGTCGGCTGCCGCTGGAATGAGCCTGGGCTCGGGTGGCGGCACCAAAATCGGCGCGGGCCACAGGCCGCAGCCCTATGGCTGGCACGGCTGCTACGGTGAAACGGACGGCGGCTCCTCAACCGGCCCGGAACACCGGGGCAAGGTCACGCCGCCGTACGAGGTGCGCGGACCGGTGACGCCGCCTGCACAGAAGGGCAAAGTAGCCGCACCTGCATCGCCAGCACCCCCGAAAAGTCCTCTGGGCCAGGGGCCTCAGAAAGGGCAGGAAGTTGGCAAGCATTACGTGCTGCCCCCGCAGGTGAAGGCCGAGAATGCCCAAACAGCCCTGGTCTACAGCCAGAGCGACGGCAAGCTCATGGACATGGAGGACAGATTGGTGGGCCAGGGCTATTCCGGCGCGCCGGGCTACGTGAACAAGCCGGAGTTTCAGGACAAGGTGGACAAGGGCGTCATCCCCGAAGGCACTTATACCATCGGCGAGGTGATCAGTGATTCGACACAGGCACGTGGCAAGGGCGAGAATCTCATCAAGCTCGACCCGGACCCGGTCACCGCAGAGCGCATCCGGGCCATGGGCCGCGACCCGAATACGTTCTATATTCATGCGGACAACCGGAAGGATAATCAGTCGGCCTCAGAAGGGTGCATTATCATGGACAAAAATGAACGATGGACCATCCGCCAACTGCAAGGAGCGAAAATCCGTGTGGTACGCTAGATTCTCTCTTGTTGCGCTCATCGCGTGTCTCGCACTGGCTCCGCACAAGGCCTGGGCGGGTTTCGCGGCGCATGGTTCAACGATTGAAGTGTTCAGTGATAACCACCACTTCCATATTCATTCCGAGTTCGCCCTGAAACAAGGCGCTACTGGCTTCGGTGTAACAATGCAATACCCCAAGGACGTACTCATTCGCGTCTTCGACGAGCGGCACGATCGCTTCCAAGGCTTCGGGCCGATCGGCGAGGCGGCGCTCACCGTGGACGAGTCCGTGCACCAGGATGTGCAGGCGGTGTTGGGCAAGGCCAAGCGCCTGAATCTGGGCGGCTACGAGGAGCGCATGCTCTGCTACACCTCGGCCCGCCCCGGCGATGACACCGTGGCCCTGTTCACCCTGTCCCACTGCCCGGACGACTGCACGCGCGTCATGGAGATCCAGGTGCGCGCAGACAAGCGCGAGGCGCGCGTGCTGGACAAATGCGCGGCGACAAAGGGCGTGCATGCGGGCATCGCCACGCAGAGCGGGCTCAAGCTCGGCCTCACCCGTGCGCAGGTGCAGGCCATTCTCGGCCCGCCCCAGGCCCAGCGCGGCGACAAGTGGCTCTACGCCGCAGCGGTGAGTGTGAAATTCAGCGAGGAGGAATACGCCCGACGCGGCTTGCCAAGGCCGCCGGTCATCACACCGGATTACCCGTTCGCCAGGGGCTTCGACAAGTTCATCGTGGTCTGGTTCAAGCACGACCGGGTGAGCGCCTTCCGGGTCAACCTGGACTGGGGGCTGTAACCGCTGCAAGCCAGCCTGCCCAACGCCAACCGGGCCGGGCTCGCCACATGGGGTGAGCCGGGCCGGTTTCGCCTCGCCTGCCGCCTTCATCCGCCCATCCGCAGGCGCTCTCCTCCTCCCCCCTTGCCAACGCACGCGCGATGCTTACATCCCCTGAATGCCAAAACAGACCGCCCCCCACCCGACCGTCGCGCCCGCAAAGCCCGCTGCCCCCGCGCCCGCTGCCCCCCCCCAGGCCCCCAGCCGGGGCGTCATCCACATCGAAGGCGCCCGGCACCACAACCTGAAGAACCTGACGCTTGACATCCCGCGCGAGCAGCTTGTTGTGGTCTGCGGACCCTCCGGCTCGGGCAAGAGCACGCTGGCCTTTGACATCGTCTACGCCGAGGGCCAGCGCCGCTACGTGGAGTCGCTCTCGGCCTACGCCCGCCAGT
>CAZXZF010000192.1:0-5497 GCA_964645095.1 uncultured Desulfocurvus sp.
CGGCCGCAAGCCGTTCTCTTCTGCACGTTCCGTCAGGCTAGTCGACGACCTTCCAGTCGCCCTTCTCGATGGTCACCATGAGGAAGGCGTCCTCGCTTAAGCCGTTGTGATTTTCCGGGGTCATGGAATAGATGCCGGCGGTGCCGGGCATGGTTGTGATCTTCTCCAGGTTGTCGCGGATGTCCTGGGACTTGGCGGATTTTCCGGCGCGCACGGCCTCGATCACCAGCTTGAAGGCGTCATAGGCATGGCCGCCGAAGGTGGAGGGCGGGTTGCCGTACTTCTTGGTGTAGTCGGCCACGTACTTGGTCAAGAGGGCCTTCTGGGGATGGACGTCGGGCACCTGGGCCACGGCCACCAGGCGGCCTGCGGGCAGGATGACGCCCTCGGCGCTCGCGCCCGCCAGCTCGATGAACTTCTTGGAGGCCACGCCGTGGCTCATGTACAGCGGGATGGTGAGGCCGAGCTGGGCGCGGTTTCTCGCCACAACGGCCGGGCCGGGGTTGGTGCCCCAGCAGACGATGGCGTCGGGCGCGGCGCCCTTGATCTTGGTCAGCTGGGCGGACATGTCCGTGTCCTTGGGGCCGAAGACCTCGTCGGCCACCAGGGTCATGGCCTGGGCCGGGATGAGCTCCTGCAGCACGGCGCGTCCGGCCTGGCCGTAGCCGTCGCTCACCGTGAGGATGGCCAGCTTGGTGTAGCCCTTCTTCCTGGCGTCGGCCAAAATCTTGCCCACGGCGTGGCGGTCCAGCTGCGGGGTGTTGAAGACCCAGGGGTCCACGGGCTTGACGATCTTCTCGGCCGCGGCGCAGGAGACCAGCGGAATCTTGGCCGGGGCGAAGAACTTGGAGATGGCCAGCGTGTTGCCGGAGATGCTGGGGCCGAGGACCACGGCCACCTTGTCCTGCTCGATGAGCTTCTTGGCGGCCATGACGCACTTGTTCACGTCGGACTCGTCGTCGTAGACGATGACCTCGACCTTGCGGCCTTCCACGCCGCCCTTGGCGTTCAGCTCTTCCTGGAGCATGAGCAGGGTGTTCTTCTCGGGCTCGCCCAGGAAGGACGCCGGACCGGTGACGGAAAGCACCGCGCCGATCTTGATGGTGTCGGACTCTTTGGAGCAGCCCAGGACAGTGAGCAAAGCCAGGACGATTGCGGCAGCGCGCGCCATTTTCATGGGTAGGCCTCGTATGCTGTTTGGTTGAAAATGAGTACTCACTCGCAGGGGTCCACACGGTTCCCTGAAGTGAGTGCTCAGTTCCACACTTCGCGTGGTCTGTCAATGCGCAAGTGGCTTTGCACAGGCTGGTCCGGGATGTTCGCAGGGACGCGGATCCGGCCTTCCCCCTGCCCCGCTCGAAGTAAAAAGGACCGCCGGAGCCTCGTGCCCCGGCGGTCCCTTGTGTTCAGGCCAGGCTTCGGTTCAGCGGCCCTACTCGCAGACCCCGGAATAGACCACGCGGTCAACAAACTCGGCCTGCTTGCCCTTGTTCCAGCGCGACACGGGCCGGTAGTAGCCCACGATGCGCGTGTAGACCTCGGCGACCTCGCCGCAGGTGGGGCAGGTCTCGTGCTCGCCGTGGATGTAGCCGTGGTCCTTGCAGATCGAGAAGGTCGGCGTGATGGACAAGAACGGCAGCTTGGTGTTGCGGAAGCTCTTGATGATGAACTCGCGCAAGCTCGCCAGGTCGGCCACGGACTCCCCCAGGAAGGTGTGGAACACCGTGCCGCCGGTGTACAGGGGCTGCAACTGGTCCTGGTGCTCCAGGCAGGCCACCACATCATCGGAATGCCCCACGGGCAGGCAGGTGGAGTTGGTGTAGTACGGCGTGCCGTTGCCGCTGGTGATGATGTCCGAGTAGAGGTTGCGGTCGATCTTGGCCAGGCGGTAGCTGGTGCCCTCGGCCGGGGTGGCCTCCAGGTTGTACAGCGTGCCCGTCTCCTCCTGGAACCGCGCGGTGATGTCGCGCAGGCGGTTCAAGGTGCGGCGCATGAGGCGCATGCCGTTCTCGGTCTCGATGCCCTTGCCGATGAGGTTCAGGCAGGCCTCGTGCCCGCCGAGCAGGCCGATGGTCGAGAAGTGGCCCCGGAAGCCGTTCTTCAGGTAGCGCTTGGTCCAGGGGAACATGCCGCGCTCCAGGTTGTCCGTGATGAGCTTGCGCTTGAACTCGAGTGCGTCCTTGGCCATGGTGGCATACTCCTCCACCAGGCCCAAAAACTCGTCCTCGCCCTGCGACAGGTACGCCAGCTTGGGCAGATTCAGCGTGACCACGCCGATGGAGCCGGTGAGGTCGCCTGCGCCAAAGAGCCCGCCGACCTTGTTGCGCAGCTGGCGCAGGTCCATCTGCAGGCGGCAGCACATGCTGCGCACATCCTCGGGCGAGAGGTCGGAATTGATGAAGTTCTGGAAGTAGGGCGCGCCGTACTTGGCCGTGAGCTTGAGCAAAAGTTCGCCGATCTCCGTCTCCCAGGGGAAGTCCTCGGTGACGTTGTAGGTCGGGATGGGAAAGGAGAAGATCTGCCCGGCATAGTCGCCGTCCAGCATGACCTCCAAAAAGGCCCGGTTGAACATCTCCATTTCCGGCGCGAACTCGCCGTACGTCTGGTCCATGAGCTTGCCGCCGATGATCACGGCCTCGCCCGCGATGTGCCTGGGCGGGGTCAGGTCAAAGGTCAGATTGGTGAAGGGGCTCTGGCCGCCCCAGCGCGAGGTGGTGTTCAGGTTGAACACGAACTTCTGCACCGCCTGGCGCACCTTCTTGTAGGAAAGGTTGTCGTGGCGGATGAAGGGCGCCAGGTACGTGTCCACGTTGTTGAAGGCCTGGGCGCCCGCCCACTCGTTTTGCAGCGTGCCCAGGAAGTTGACCATCTGGCCCAGGGCCGAGTCGAAGTGCCGGGCCGGACCGGCGCAGGAGCGGCCCTCCAGGTTGAAGCCCTCCAGCAGCAGGTCGCGCAGGCTCCAGCCCGCGCAGTACCCGGCCAGGCCGAAGGACAGGTCGTGGATGTGGAAGTAGCCGTGCTCGTGGGCCAGGCGCACCTCTTCCGGGTATTTCTCCAGGGCGTATCTGGCCTGCACCGTGCCCGAGAGGTGCAGCATGAGCCCCTGGAAGCTGTGGCTCATGTTGGCGTTCTCGCTCACGCGCCAGTCGCTCTTGGCCAGGTACTCGTCGATGGTCTCGGTGATGTCGAGGAAGGCCTCGCGCTGGTTGCGCAGCGCCCTGCGCTTCTCGCGGTACAGGATGTACTTCCGGGCCACCGCGAACTGGCGCATCTCCATGAGCACCAGCTCGACCATGTCCTGCACGTGCTCCTGCTCCGGGATGTCCACATCCTTGAGCTTGGCCTCGACCTTCAGCGCCAGGCGGCGGCCAAGGAGCGGGTCCTTGATGCCGCTGGCGCTCAGGGCCTTGAAGATAGCCTGGGCGATGCGGTCATTGGACCATGTTTCCAGCCGTCCGTCGCGCTTCAGAATCTGCGAGGGCATGGGGCCTCCTTGGGGGCTTGTAATCCTGTGTGGCAAGGGTGAACCCTGCGGGCAGCATGCCGCGCACGGTGGTGATGTCGGTTTCGGAGAGCTGAGGCACCAGGGTGGTGCGGAACACGAAGGCCTCGGGCCGGGCCTCGGCCAGGGCGAAGATGCGCGAGAGGTTGCGCCGGGCGTCGTGCTCGCTCACCGCTCCGCCGGACAGGGCCGGATACTGGCCGAAGGGGCCTTTGACGTCCACGGAAAAAAGCTCCACCAGGCCCTCGGCCAACAGCGCCTCGACAACATCAGGCCGCATGGCGTTGGTGTCGAGCTTGATGGGCAGCCCCGAAGCGGAAATTTCGTGCAGGATCATGCCGATGCCGTGGACGGCCGTGGGCTCGCCGCCGCTGACCGTGACCCCGGACAGCCAGCGCGCGCGGCTGGACAGGAAGGCTTTGAGCCGGGCCAGGGGCAGCTGGGGCCCGGACTCCATGTCCCAGGCCAGCGTGGCGTTGTGGCAGGTGGGGCAGCGCAGGTTGCAGCCGCCGAGGAAGACCACGCAACAGGGCCGCCCAGGCCAGTCGCAGAGGCTCAAGGGCGTCAGCCCCCGCAGATGTCGCCAGGCGGATTCCGGATTCACGTCGCGCTTCTCTCCCTGGTGGCGAACATTGCCCTGCCGGGCCAAAACGGCCCAGTCAGGCGGCCCCGGAACACCCCGGAGTCTTGGCTTTGAGGGCTACACCATCGGCCAATTTATGTACAGGCCGCACCGATGCCGCAAGAGTTACAATTCTGTATTCTGGACGGTTACGCCAGATGGCGGCTGATTTACAGCGAAAATTTATGGTTTTCCACAGCAACTGGGCAATTCTGTGCCGAGAATATTCACGATATTTTCTAGAGTGCGTTTAGAAGTTTTTCCGGGGCCTCGCGCACGCGGCGTTTTCGACAGCGGAGCGCCTTTTCCCTGCCACGTTGGAGTGTTGGCGGGTTGAAGGACACCGGAAGGCCATTGCGCCATCCCCCGGCACACCCCTTGCACATCCAGTGGCGCGGGAAGAAATTGCCCGCGCCACGTATATGCCCAGGGGGTTTTCATGCGCGCACAGGTCATGACCACGATCCGTCAATTCGAACTGCTTCAAGGATACCTGGGCCAGGCCGCCTGCGGGCAGTCGCCCCAGGGCATCCCGCGCAACATCCACGACCCGGTGATGCTCATGCGCGGCAACCCGGAGCACCCGGAGCACGACGCCCTGGGCATGCGCAACCGCGAGGTGCCCGCACAGGCCGAGCTCCTGGTCCTCGGCGATTCCCAGGTCTACGGGGCCTGCGTGCGCGCCGACCAGTGCTGGCCCTTCCGCCTGCAGGCGGAGTCCGGCGCTCCGGTCTACAACGCCGGGGTCGAAGGCTGGGGCAGCGTGCAGTACGCCCTGTGCCTGGAGGAGCTGCTCTGCCTGTCGCCGCGCCGGGTCATCGTGGCCCTGCACACCGGCAACGACATCGCCGAGGCCTTCCAATGCGCCCGGGCCAGCACCTCGCCCCTGGCCAAAAGTTTCTGGAACCCAAGCTGGGCCGCCCTGCCCCTGGCCGACCTCTCGGACAAGTCCCGCGCCGAGCGCGCCGTGGCCCGGCTCAGCGCCGAGCACCCGGACTTGAGCCCCGGGGACATCCTGGCCGAACTGGGCC
This sequence comes from uncultured Desulfocurvus sp., assembly GCA_964645095.1. Taxonomy (GTDB): domain Bacteria; phylum Desulfobacterota; class Desulfovibrionia; order Desulfovibrionales; family Desulfovibrionaceae; genus Humidesulfovibrio. The sequence goes on from CAZXZF010000192.1 coordinate 5,156, forward strand.
AGCGCGGCGAGACCGACGTGAACCCCTGCGTCATCGAGTCCAGCCGCTTCTACCTCTCCGAGCACTTCCGCCACGCCGTGCAGGACCTCTCGCACCCGGCCATCGCCGCCGGGCTCATGATCACCCGCAAGGTGCTGGGCCACCTGCGCGACCTGTCGCTGAACTACGGCTTCGCGCTCGGCATCATGCTCGTCCCCACCCGCGAGTACCTGGTGGCCACCCGCCTGGACGAGGCCGAGGTGCGCGACCGCGACATGCTGGAGCAGCTCTGCGTGGCCGAGGCCACCATGCTGGGCGAGCTGCGCTCGGCCTGCGCCGACCTGGACCTGCCCTGCTTCGACC
>CAZXZF010000193.1:0-5490 GCA_964645095.1 uncultured Desulfocurvus sp.
TCGAGGGCGACAAGGAGCGCATCCAGGTCTTCCAGGGCGTGGTGCTCTGCGTGAAGCGCGGCACCACCGACGCCACCTTCACCGTGCGCAAGATCTCCGACGGCGTGGGCGTGGAGCGCATCTTCCCGCTGCACACCCCGGGCATCGACCGCGTGGAGGTCGTGTCCCAGGGCAAGGTGCGCCGCGCGCGCATCTTCTACCTGCGCAAGCTGGCTGGCAAGGCCGCCCGCGTCAAGTCCCGCAACGCCTGGGACTAACCCCCCAGCCGACTCAAGGACATCCGCGTCCCCGGCAGCGCCTGACGCCAGGTGCTGCCGGGGACCGCGCGCCTTTTCCGTCAGGGGGATGCCCGTGCCCAAGCGCCCCGCCACAGCTCCTGCTCCCGGCCTCTGCGCCCTGGGCCTCGACGCAACGCCCGCTGAGCAAACAGCAGGTATTGACGAGGCCGGACGCGGCTGCCTGGCCGGACCCGTGGTGGCCGCCGCCTGCATCCTGCCCGAGACCTTTGACCTGCCCGGCCTCACCGACTCCAAGGCCCTGACCCCTGCCCGGCGCGACGCCCTGGCCCAGGCCATCCGCGCCCAGGCCCTGTGCTGGTCCCTCGGCCTCTCCTGGGGCCCGGAAATCGACCGCATCAACATCCTGCAAGCCACCCTGCGCTCCATGGAGCGCGCCGTGGCCACCTTGCGCCTGCGGCCCACCCTGCTCGTCATCGACGGCAACCAGACCTGCCTGGCAGCAATCCCCCAGCGCACCGTCATCGGCGGCGACGCGCTCATCCCGGCCATCTCCGCCGCCAGCATCCTGGCCAAGACCTTCCGCGACCAGCTCATGGTCAAGCTCGACCGCCGCCACCCCGGCTATGGCCTGGCCCTGCACAAAGGCTACGGCACCAGCGTCCACCTGGCCGCCCTGCGCCGCCTCGGCCCCAGCCCCATCCACCGCCTGACCTTCCGCGGCGTGCGGACCGATGCCGCGCCCAAAGCCGAGCGCCAGCAATGCCTGCCGGGCATCTCGACCTAGGCCGCCAAGGCGAAAACGCCGCAGCGCAACTGCTCGAAAGCAAGGGCCTGCGCATCCTGGAACGCAACCTGCGCCTGGGCCGGCTCGAACTCGACCTCGTCTGCCAAGACGGCGACACCCTGGTCTTCGTGGAAGTCAAAACCCGGGCCGAGGGCTCGCTGGCCACCCCAGCCGAAGGCCTGACCGCGCAAAAACGCTCGCGCCTGCTGCGCGCCGCCCAGGCCTACCTCTCCAAACACGACCTCTGGCACCGGCCCTGCCGCCTCGACCTCGTGGCCGTGCTCTTCCGCGCAGGCCAAGTGCAGCACATTGAACATACCCCCGACGCCTTCCAGGCCGACGCGCAAGGCGGCTGGCAGCCCTGGTAGGCGAATGCCAGGGGCTCCGCCCCCGGCACCCCCGCCGTGGGCCTGAGGCCCCCGGACCCCCCAGCGGCCTGGACCTTTGCGGCGCAGGCAGAGGCCTCGGCTTGGCCTGGCAATGCGCGCGGGTTTTCGAGCGGGGCCGCTCAAAAACCCGCGCGCGGTTGGCCCTTTCGGGAGTTTCAGGGGTGTTGCAGCCAGGTCCCGGGTTGTGCCACGGCCTTTTCAGCCTGCCCGCGTTTTGCCAAGCCCTTCCCATGAATCTCCCCTGACCACCCAAAGCGAAGGGTTCCTGTCGGCGGCTTTGCGCTGACAGGAACCCTTCGCGTAATGGGGGTTCCAAGGGGCCTCAGGCCCCTTGGCCGCCGGAGGCATCTTCTCTCGTTCAGCCCCCGGCGCGTTCCTCGGCGATGGCTTGGCGGCGCAGTTCGCGTCGGCGCAGGGCCTGGCGGTTGCGGCGTTCGGCTATTTCGCCCTGGATGATGAGCGGGGGTGCGGGGCGCGGGCAGCCCAGGCCGTCCAGGGCGACAAAGGTCAGGTAGGCGGAGTTGGTGTGGCGCACCTCGCCGGTGAGCAGGTTTTCGGCCTCCACGCGCACGCCGATCTCCATGCTGGTGCGGCCCACGAGGTTCAGGCTGGCCTTCACGGTCACCAGTTCGCCCACGTACACGGGCTTGAGGAAGTCCATGCGGTCGATGCTGGCGGTGACGGCCCAGCCGCGCACGTGGCGCATGGCCACCACCCCGGCTGCGGTGTCGATGTGCTTGAGGATGACGCCGCCGTGCACGTTGCCGGCCGGGTTGGCGTCGTGCGGCAGCACCTGGTGCGTCATGGTGACGGCGGACTCGGCAGCGGCCTTGCCCTCTGGCGTGCCCTCCGGGCTTTGGCAGGTGTTGGTGTCGTCGGTCATGTGTCCCTCCTGGCCCGAAGGTCCAAATCGGATGGCGGATGCGCGCAGCCTGTCCAGGTTTAGGATGCCTGGTCCTTCGGGTCAAGGGGGGGCGGGTCAAGGGGGCGGGTCAGGGGGGGAATGGCTGTGGACGCATGATGGCCCTGCACGGGTTTTCACCTGTGCAGGGCCATGTGGTTCGGAGCCCGGCCTTGCGGCGCGCTCCGGGCGCTCCCTCGCTTCTGCTCGACCCCCCGTCAGGCAGAGAGCGCGGGACGCTTGGTGATGGTCGTCAGGCCGGCGGCGGCCACAAGCAGTCCTGCGGCGATGTAGTAGGCCAGCTGGTAGCTTCCGGTGCTGTCGGCGATGCGCCCGGCCAGAAGCGGGCCGAACATGCCGCCCACGCCCCAGGCCGTGAACAGCAGGCCGTAGTTGAGGCCGAAGTTCTTGGCGCCCCAGAAGTCGCCCACGGTGGCCGGGAACAGCGCCAGGCAGGCCCCGTAGCTGAAGCCCACCACGCCCGAGCCCAGGAAGAAGCCGAGCATGCCGTCCAGGCCGGGGAAGACGAGCATCACGCAGGCCTGGGTCAGGCAGACCACGGCCAGGGTGCGGATGCGCCCGAACCTGTCCGACAGGAACCCGGCCATGAGCCTGCCCGAGGCGTTGAACACGGCCATGGTGGCCACGAGCATGAAGCCGGTCTGCACCAGGCCGCCGGTCTGCACGGCGATGATCTTGGCCAGGTGGCCGATGATCATGAGCCCGGCCAGGGCGGTGAAGGTGAATTCGAGGTACAAAAGGTAGAAGGCGCGCGTGCCCAGCATCTCGCGCCAGACCGAGGTCGAAGGCGCGGGCGCGGCCCCGGATGCCGGTACGCCAGCGGCGGCCACGGCCAGGGGCGGATTGACGATCATGCGGGCGAGCAGCAGCGTGACCACGGTGAAGCTAATGCCCAGGATGCGGAAGGCTCCGTCCACGCCGTAGGCGCCCAGCAGGTACTTGGTCAGGGGCGCGATGTACACCGGGGCCAGGCCGAAGCCGCTGACCACGATGCCGGTGATCATGCCTTTCTTTTCCGGCGGGAACCACTTGATTGCTGCGGGCGTGGCTGCGGCATAGCCCAGGCCGAAGCCCGACCCGGCCATGAGCCCGAAGCCCACGAGCACGGGCAGCATGTTGCCCGGCCCGGCAAAGCTCGACACCACCATCCCGGCCCCGGTGAGCACAGCCCCGGCCATGGCCGCCACGCGCGGCCCCAGGCGGTCCTGCAGGCGCCCGGCGGGCACCATCATCAGCGCGAACACGCCGATGGCCAGCATGTACGGCAGGCTGGCCTCGGTCTTGGTCAGGCCCCAGCCGCCCAACTCGATGGTCTCGGTCATCTGCTTGGCGAACACGCTCCAGGCGTAGAGCACTCCCAGGGCCAGGTTCAGTCCCAGGCCGGAAAAGGCGACGATCCAGCCCTTGTTGCCATACCCCGTTGTCGCGGCTGCGGCGGCTTCCGGGGCGGGGTGGTGGTGAGCGTGGCCCACGGTCCTGTGCTTCACGTGTGTTCCTCCTGTGCAGTCATGGTATGGCGTGCGCACGCCCCCTTGCCGGGGCAACCCGCAAAAATCGCTTCGCCATACACCGGCGGGGAGCACCGCGCCCTCCAGAATCGGTGAGCGGCAGAGAAAAAATGGTCAGCGGCAGGAAATCTACGACGTCTGGCAGTGTGGGCAGAAGGTGCTGGTGCGGCCCGCCACGCGCAGGGAGCGCATGACTGCGCCGCAGTCGAGGCATTTCCCGCCGCCCCGGCCATAGGCCCGGAAATGGTTCTGGAAGGCCCCGGCATCGCCGTGGGCGTCGCGGTAGTCGCGGATGGAGCTGCCGTTCTCGGCGATGGCCTGGGTCAGCACGGACCCGATGGCCGCGAAAAGCCTGTCCAGCCTGCGGGCGCTCAAGGCCCCGGCCACGGCGTCGGGCCGGATGCCCGCGCGGAACAGGGCCTCGTCGGCGTAGATGTTGCCGATGCCCGCGATGACGCCCTGGTTGAGCAGCAGCGCCTTGATGCGCGCCTTGCTCTTCCTGCCGGACGGGGCGAGCCGCTCGCGGAATTCCCCTGCGCTCATCTCCAGCGGCTCCGGGCCGAGGTCGCGGTAGAAGGGCCAGGCGTCGATGCTCCCAGACGCGCTCCCCGGCCCGCCGCCGGGCGCAAAGGCGTGCATGCGCCCGAAGCGCCGCACATCGGCGAAGAGCAGGAACATGCCCCCCTGCCCCCGGTCGGACAGGTGCAGGATGACGCGCGGCCGGTGCGCGGCCAGGGCGGACGCGGCGGATTCCCCCCCGTGTTCCCCCTCGTGTTCTCGTGCCGACGGCAGCGCCAGCACGCGGCCGGTCATGCGCAGGTGCACGGCGATGGTCCCGCCGTCCTTGCCGCCGCCAGCCTGCAGATGCAGCAGGAGCAGCTTGCCGCGCCGGTCCACACGGGCGATGCGCCGCCCCAGCACCAGCGCGCGGAAGGCGTCAATGTCAGGCACAATGGCGCTCGGGTCCGGCACGTCCACGGCCAGGATCAGGCGGCTCTCCACCTCGCCAGCCAGGGTGCGGGCAATGGTCTCGACCTCGGGCAGTTCCGGCATGGCTAGGGTTTCCCTGTGGGTGCGGGTTGCGGGGCCCCGGGTTCGCCCTGTGAACCTGCGACGCCCAGGGGGCCGAGGTCCACGGTGTAGCAGTCGACCCCGCGCTGGATCACAAGGACCAGGCCCTTCTTCTCGCGATAGGCGTCGCTGCCCGCCAGGTGCAGCGCGGCCAGGGAGCGCATGCGGTAGCCGCCAGCGCGCAGGACCACGTCACCGGGCCGCAGCCCCGCGGCCTCGGCCCTTGACCCGCGCCGGACCGCGCTGACCAGCACCTGGAGGTCCTGATCGCCCTGGCCGCCCAGAACCAGGGGCCGGGACTCCAGCGTCATGCCCATGCGGCTCTCAAAGCTCTCCGGGCAGTACACGCGCACGTCGGCGTCGGCCCGGTCAAAACCGTCGCCGCGCCAGGGCGAGATGAGCAGCACCGCGGCACCGGGGTCGAGCAGGCGCAGGCGCCGGGCAATGCCCAGGCCGCCCTCCACGTGGGCCGCGCCCGCCAGCAGCACCACGGGCCGGCCGAACGCCTTGCGCGCGCTCACTGCCTGCTCGGCCATGGCCGAATCCCAGACGCTCTGGATGAGCAGGAAGCGCGCCT
>CAZXZF010000194.1:0-5465 GCA_964645095.1 uncultured Desulfocurvus sp.
CCGTAAGCCCTTGATCTTTCTGGTCGGGATGAGAGGAGTTGAACCTCCGGCCCCCTGAACCCCATTCAGGTGCGCTACCAGGCTGCGCTACATCCCGTCGTGCGAAGTGGGCTAATACCCCCGCCGGTTCCGGTTGTCAACAAAGAGCCGGTGAAAACCTGCGGAAATAAAGTCCTAGATCGGATTGTTGCGCAAATGCTCGATGTACAGCTTGACCCCGCGCTCCAGATCATACTCCGGGGCGTAGCCCAGAAGCGTCTTGGCCTTGGTCACGTCCAGCGTGCCGCGCCTCGGCATGTAGGACGGCACCGGGCCGTACTGCACGTTGAGCTCCGGGATCTCCTTCTGGATGACGTCCAGCACGTCTTTCAGGGACCGGGCCTCGCCGCGGGTGATGTTGAAGGTCTCGCCCTTGGCCGCCGGATGCGTGCCCACCAGGAAGATGGCCTGGGCCGCGTCGTCCACGTAGGTGAAGTCCAGGCGCATGGAGCCGTCGCCGTCGACCTTGATGGCCTCGCCGCTGAGCGCGCGCGCGATGAACTTCTGGATGACGCGCTGGTTGGCGTCAAAGGGGCCGTAGATGGCCGAGGGCCGCACAATGGCCAGGTCCAGATTGTAGCAGCGCATGTAGCCCCGGCAGACGATCTCGCCGGCGAGCTTGAAGGAGCCGTAGATCTCCTTCGGGCTCTGGGGCGAGGCTTCGGTGACCGGGTCGGTGATGAAGTCGCCGTAGGTCATGCTCGAGGAGGTGTACACGAAGCGGCAGGGGTGCTCGAAGTCGCGGATGATCTCCAGGAAATTGACTGTGCTGCCGAGGATGGACTGGAAGGCGTCCTCGGTGTGCTCGATGGCCATGAAGGCCAGGGGCAGGGCGGCCATGTGGATGATGATGTCCGGCTTGATGCGGTTTAGCACCCGGCGCAGATGGTCCTTGTTCAGGGTGTCGCCCTGCACCATCTCGATCTTGTCCATGATTCCGCGCAGGCGGATGAGCAGGTTGGGCGGCGTGGCTTCGCAGTCGGGAATGAGGTACTGCTTGAAGGTGTCGAAGATGAAGACCTCGTCGCCGCGGTCCACGAACAGCTTGGCCACGCGGGAGCCGACAAAGCCCGCGCCGCCGGTGATGAATACCTTGGCCATATTTCTCCCTTATGCTTGCAGGCAGTGTTCAAGGTCCGCAAAGGTCTTCTGCATCTCGAAATGATCGATGACCCTTGCGCGGCCGTTTTCGCCCAGCTTTTTGCGCAGGGCCTCGTCCTGCATGAGGGCCAGCAGGCGGGCCGCAAAGGCCGTTGTGTCTTGAGCCGGGCACAAATACCCGGTTTCCCCGTCGATGACAACCTCAGGGATGCTGCTGACGTTCCAGGCCACCACCGGGCGGGTTAGGGTCATGGCCTCCACCTGGACGTAGCAGAAGCCTTCCCAGAGCGAGGTCAGGGCGAAGATGTCGAGGCTCTGGTGGAAGCTCTTCATGTCCGACACGAAGCCCAGGAACTGCACCACGTCCTCGACCCCGCGCTCAATGGCATGGGCCTTGAGCTCCGCCTCGATCTCCCCGATGCCCGCGATGAGGATGCGGAAGGGGATGGGCTGCTTTTTCAGGGTCGCGGCGATGTCGATGAGCAGTTTCTGGCCTTTCTGCGGGGTCAGGCGTCCGGCGTTGCCGATGAGGATCTCGCCGGGCTTGCGCTCCACCAGGGGCTGGGCAGGCATGGTGTCAAAGGCGGCCACGTCGAAGCCGCAGTGCACGCGGTGGATGCGTTCAGCCCCGATCATGCCTGCATTGTGTGCCAGCACGCAGTTTCTCGTCTCGTCGGAGTTGACGATGAGCTTGGTGATGACGCCGAAAAACAAAAGCCTGTTCAGGGCGCTGTTGCGCACCGGCACGGCGATGCCCCGGCGGTAGATGATGTCCCGGACTCCGGCCAGCTTGGCCGCAATGCCCCCGGCCTTCATGTCCGAAGGCAGGGCCATGATCACGGCGTCAACGGCGTGCTCGCGGTAGAACCGGGCCAGACGCAGCAGCGTGAGGGGGTTTAAGAAGCTCAGGTTGCTGATGTCGATGCGCAGGAGTTCGATGCCGGGCTGGGCCTCGACCTTGTCGGCCAGGGCGCTGACGCGGTTGGCCACCACGCAGACCCGGTAGCCTTTGTCGCGGGCCAGCAGGGCATTCTCGAAATGCCACTTCTCGCCGCCGCCCCAGGCCTTGTTGGAATTGAAAAAGCAGATGCACTTGGGCTGCATTGTGTGTCCTTGTCTTTTGTGGAGCCGGCATGTCGGAATCAGGCCTGGGCCAGCGCCACAAGGCGCTCCGGCCGACCGCATTGCTCTCTACCCCTTTGGCGTGCGGCGGGCAAGCTGGATTCACGCCGCCTCAAGGGCTGGGGTTTGGTGTGCGCATTGCCTCGGTGTGGGGAATGTCGTAAGTGTATGAGAAAGAAACGACCGAGGCGAAAATGAGCAGGCACAAGACCCTTGCGGACGCTCTGGAGAGCGAGGTGCTCACCGAGATGGCGGGGACCTTCTTTGGTGCGCGCAAGACGCTGGACAACCTGCTGGAGGACTTCCAGCTCCTCGTGGAGGATGTCCGGGCCAGGGAGGCCAAGGTGTACTCCCGGGTCTGCTACATGCGCTCGCTGCTCTTGGGGCCTGAGGGCGAGGCCGCATTCTTCGCCGAGCTCGGCATGGCTCCGCCCTTTGCCGACTCCTGCAGCCACTCCGGTTCGCGCACCTGGCATCCCGACAGCCTGCCCTTCGCCTTTTGGGCCAGCACGCGTTACGTCATGGCCGTGCTCCAGGCCTACGCCGAGGTGCGCCACACGTGCGAGGTCTACATGGCCGGCGAGTACGAGGACGACCCGGACCAGAGCGGACGTAAGCGTCTGAGCCCGCACTACCGCCTGATTGAGCGCCACTGCGCGCGCCTGAATGAGCGCATTGAGAAGCTGAACACGGAGATGACGCCGTCCTCGGTCCTGCAGTTCGCCCGGGACATCGGCTCCGCAGACCAGCCCGGCCAGGGCTTGCTCACAAACTCCCTGGGCGCGGAGAGCCTGGACAACTCGCTCAAGTTCCAAAAGATCGACTTCGCAGCCCTGGGGTTGTGGAAGGCTCCCGCTCTTCCGCCGGTGGAGGCCTGTGAGCAGGCCATCCGCCGCTTCTGCTCGGACTATTACAAGCAAAGCGGCCCGCAAATAAAAAAGGTGCTGGCCGACCTGGGATAGCCGGCAGCACCTTTGGGTGCAGCAACGCTGCGGCTCAGCCTGTGGCGATGATGTTCCTGGTCAGGGCTTCGATGACCGCCTCGGCCTGGTCCGCAGGCACCTGGCAGGTGCCGACCTTGTCGTGCCCGCCTCCGCCATATTCCAGCATCAGCTTGCCGACGTTGGTCTTGCAGTTGCGCTTGAGGATGCTGTGGCCGACGGTGATGACCACATTCTGTTTGCGCACGCCCCACATGATCTGCATGCTGATGTTGCAGTTCAGAAACAGGGTGTAGATCAAAAAGCGGTTGCCGACGTGGATGGAGTCCTCACCGCGCAGGTCCGTGAGCACGAGGTTGCCGTGCGGGGTCGAGTTGCGGCGCAGCATGTCGACAAAAATGCGCGACTGTTCGCGGTAGACGGCCACACGTTCCTGCACGTCGGGCAGCTTCAGGATTTCCTCGGCCTTGTGCGTGCGGCAGTAGTCGATCATGTCCAGCATGAGCTGGTAGTTGCTGATGCGGAAGTCCTTGAAGCGGCCCAGGCCCGTGCGCGGGTCCATGATGAATCCGAGCAGTATCCAGCCCTTGGGGTCGGCGATTTCCTGGGCGGTCAGGGTGGCGCTGTCCACCTTGTCCACGGCTTCGAGCATGGGGTGCAGATGCTTGGGAAACTTCTTGTCGCCGCCGTAGTAGTCCCAGATGACCCGGGCGCAGCTCTTCAGCGGCTTGCTCATGCCCTCGAAGGTGATGTCCTTGCCCAGGCGGGTCTGCTCGCTGGTGTGGTGGTCGAACCACACGCCGCAGCCGGGAACAAAGGGCACATTGGCCAGGATATCGTTGCTGGAGACGGTGATCAGACCGTCCTGAATGTCCTTGGGGTGGGCGAAGAGGTAGTCGTCGATGAGCCCCTGTTCTTTGAGCAGCACCGAACAGGCGAGGCCGTCAAAGTCGGACCGTGTCACGAGTCGCATCGAGGTGTCCTTTGGTTGCGTTTGGCCGAAACGTGCCGACCTCCACGCCATTATCCCGATGCCGAAGGAACTGTCAACTCACGCCAGAGTTTTGTCGACTGCTCCGCACAAAGGACAGCCCTGCATGCGCAAGGGCGGCTCCAGGGCGCAGGCCGCCAGCAGGTCGCGGTCGGCGAAGATCTGCGCCGTCGGGCCGTCGGCCATGACGCGGCCCCTGTGCAGGACCACGGTGCGCTCGCAGAGGTCCAGCACCATGTCCAGGTCGTGGGTGGCCAGGATCTTGGTGTGCTGGAACCCGCGCAACAGCTCGATGAGCAGGCGGCGCGAGCGCGGGTCCAGGTTGGCCGAGGGCTCGTCCATGACCAGGATGTCCGGCGAGCAGGCCAGCACCGTGGCGATGGCCACGGCGCGCTTCTCCCCGCCGGAGAGCCGGTGCGGCGGGCGGTGCTTCAGGTGCAGGGCGTCCACCTGGGCCAGGGCCTGGTCCACGCGCTCTGCGGCCTCCTCGGGCGGCAGGCCGATGTTCAGCGGCCCGAAGGCCACGTCCTCGGCCACGGTGGGCATGAACAGCTGGTCGTCCGGGTCCTGGAACACGAGGCCCACGGTGCGCCGCACCTCGCGCAGGGTGCCGGGCACCACCGGCACGTCGCCCACGCGCACGCGGCCGGTCTGGGGCACATGGACCCCGCAGAGGTGCTGGAGCAGGGTCGACTTGCCCGCGCCATTGGCGCCGACCAGCCCCACGGACTCGCCATGGTGGATGGTCAGGTCGATGCTGTCCAGGGCCGGGGTGCCGTCCGGGTAGTGGAAGCTCAGGCCCTTCAATTCGACGATGTGATGGCTCACGGAAACAGGCCTCCGGCTTTGCCGCCCAGATATTGGGGAAGATTGAGGATGCGCACGGCAATGAGGAACAGCCCCCAGAGGGCGCAGAAACGCCACTCCGCCGGGCCGAAACGCGTGGTGGGCCGCAGGTCGGGCATCTGGCCGTTGAACCCGCGGCAGAGCATGGCCTGGTGCACGCGCCCGGCCCGGTCCAGGGTGCGCAGGAGCAGGCTGCCCAAAAGCGCGCGGTACTCGCGCAGGGAGGGGCGCGTGTCCTTGGCGCAGCGCTGGACGCGCGCCTGCAGCATGCGCAGGGCCTCGTCGGCCAGGACAAAGAGATAGCGGTACAGGAACTGGAGTTGCACGAGCAGGGCCGTGGGCATGCCCAGCCGCCCCAGGGCGCGGCAGATCTGGTCGAACCCGGTGACGGCCACCAGGACCAGGCCCGTGGTGACGGCCAGAAG
>CAZXZF010000195.1:0-1405 GCA_964645095.1 uncultured Desulfocurvus sp.
TGGAGCTCATGATCATCTTGGTGATGTCAAAGGGGATCTCCGCGCCCGTGGCCTGCGAGGAGCCTGTCTCGTCCTGCACCTGCGTGGTCTGCACGCGCAGGGTGCCCACGCGGAACTCGCGCGTCAGCCGCCCGAACTTCTTCAGGGCCTGGGAATAGGAGGTCTCCGCGGCCTTGGGGGCCTCAACCGGCAGGGTCACGTCCGTGGGCTGTTTGCACGAGGCCGCAAGCAGGCTCAGAATGAGCAAAGGGACAAGCATCCAGCGTGTCTTCATGGTGCCAACTCCTTATCGTGTTCCGGCTTGCAGGCTGCGCGCGGAATGCCGCAACAGCTTTTACTTCTTGATGATATTCTTGTTTCCCTTGCCCTCGTCGATGATCACGATGTCGCCGTAGACATTGCCGCCCACCACCGCGCTGTTGATGTTGGTGTCGCCGCTGCCGCCGTCGATGGAGCCGCCCTTGTCGCGCTTGGCGTCGCTCTTGGCCTTGACCTTGGTGTATTTGACGTTGGTGCCCTTTTTCAGGTCGTTGTCCTGCTCGAACCCGTCGTCGCGGTCGATCTTGTCGTCGATGTCCTTGGCCAGGGCTGCTCCGCCAAGGGCCAGGGACACGGCAAAGGCCAGGGTGAGCGGGATGATGGCGATGCGTTTCATTTCGTCCCCCTTGCGGGCCAGGGCCCGGGCCAGCCGCTTTCCAGGGCACCATGCCCGGCGCTGCGGCTGCGGAGCGTGGATTCCACAGGATGCACGAAAAATACCCCGAAGCCCACAGCCCTGTCAAGGCGCACGCCTGTTGGCCTGAATGAAGAGGCCGGGGCTGTTGCGCTGGCCCAGGCCGCGTGCTATCTGAAAAATGGACCCAGCATCACATTTCCTGCTGGAAGGCGCGCGGCCCAGGCCGCCGTCCGGCAGCGCCCGCCACAGGCACGGAGGTGCGCCATGCAGAACCGCCCGACCGCCACACCACGCGGCCCAAGGACGCCCCTGGCGGCCCTGCCCGCTCTGGTCATCGGACAGACCCTCGGCCAGACCCTCGGACAGACCCTCGGACAGGCCCTCGGCCAGGCCCTCAGCCTGAGCCTGCTCCTGGCCCTTCTGGCCCCGGCAGACGCCCTGGCCGGGCAGATCCGCGAAAGCGACCTGGCCATCTCAAGCACAGTGGGCAAGGTCGTCACCAGCGCCGAGGGCGACAAGGCCGACGCCAAAAGCTCGGTGCATTCCATGGACATCAAGCGCGGCAGCCACACCGGCGAGGTGCACATCACCGGCCAGGCCGGACGCGTGACCACCCAGGCCGGAGGCCAGAACACCAGCGCCGACAGCGCCGTGGGCGGCGTCAACGTGGGGGCCAAGCAGTAGCCGCCAGACGCCCTGCCCGCCCTACTTCCTGGGCTTGGTCGCGGA